>CALLHT010000282.1 GCA_938009335.1 uncultured Rhizobiaceae group bacterium | reverse complement strand
TCATCTGCTTCACGGGCCGCGCGGGCTTCTGCAGCTTCTGCATCAAGCAAAGCCTGGCGATCTGCCATCGGAATTTGATAATAATCAGGATGAATTTCAGAGAATGCCAAGAAGCCGTGGCGATTTCCGCCGTAATCTATAAAAGCAGCCTGCAACGAGGGCTCAACCCTTGTTACTTTAGCTAAATAGATATTTCCTCTTAGTTGCTTTTTCTCCAGTGACTCGAAGTCAAATTCTTCAATACGGTTTCCGCGAACGACCGATACCCGAGTTTCCTCTGGCTGGCTCGCGTCGATTAACATTTTGTTGGACATGTATCCTTAACTCCGCAGGCCTTTCCAGCGGAGGTGGCAATAATAAGCGTTCAAGTCCTTCGCGGACTCTGACAAAAAACTCACTGGCTGAAGCCAGTACATTGCGCATCAATTCTTTAAGGCCTGCATTTAGGCGAGGGGAAGTTGATTGCGACTTGGACATCGGCTCAGGCGCAACGCTCGAACAATGTGTCCGCTCGTCTCTCTGGTTGTCTTTCGATGTCATAATCGACATTCTTACTTCCGCATCTGTTACTTTTTTGCCGAGGTTGCCCGCCGGCAGTTAAAAAGGTGCTTTTCCGGGCCATACAGGCCATTAGCACCGCATCTGAATGGATGAAACTCAACGCGTTTCACCATACGAAACTTTTTCGATCGGTTGTCTGTTCAAGACCCTGACAATTGTTCTCCCAACGCATTGGGCAATCACCAAAACCAATACCTAATAGATATGAGAAAGCTTAAGACATAACAAGCAAATTCGTAAAATCGCCAAAACATTGCTGCAATTTCAATTAATTTGCAGTTTCAAAGATACTGGCAGAAGTGAACTCTGAGCTCGCTTCCTGTAAGATAAGGACCATGTTGATTCTAGTTTTCAAATTCTTGTCATCGATAGTGCTGTTTGTTGCTCTGTGTTTGCCTATACAGGCACAAGAGACGTTGCCGAATGCTCTGGGCGGAAATATCGCTGGCGATGAAGCATCCACACGGTTTTTCGTGAACTTTTCGCAGAATATCGCTGTTCAGACCTTCTATATGGAAGCGCCGTATCGCATCGTGATGGACTTAAGCGAGACACAATTCGACATAGACGTCGATGAGGTTTTTAAACCTAGAGGACTAATCAGCGAGGTAAGTGCGGGGCGGATTTCAGAAGGCCGCTCCCGAATCGTGCTTACGTTGACACAGCCGGCTGAGATCGTGCGCGCGACCATGCAAAAGGTGCTGGATGAAGATTATTTTCGCTTCCTGCTGGATTTGGAGGCAACAGCTGAAGACCGGTATGCCACGCTTTTGCAAGCGCAAAAACTAGTGCTTGGAGAAAGCGGTAACGTGGCGCAAAAGGGGGATCGTGTTCTCAAGCAAGACAAACAAAAAGGACGATTTACGATTGTAATCGATCCGGGCCACGGCGGCATTGACGGTGGCGCTGTGGGCAAGCTTGGGACACGCGAGAAAGATGTCGTTCTAATTTTTGCTGAAGTATTGGCCAAGAAACTACGAGAATCCGGTCCTTTTGATGTTTTACTGACCCGCGAAGATGATACCTTCCTGTCACTACGCCAGAGGCTTGATTTTAATCGCCGTTCCAATGCGGACCTGTTTATTTCAGTCCATGCGGATTCTCTCAATCAGCGCTCAGTCCGCGGATCTACGATTTATACGCTTTCCAAAAGGGCATCAGACCAATTGTCAGCGCGTTTGGCTGAATCAGAAAATAGTGTCGATCTTATCGCAGGGATTGAGGTGGTTGAAGAAAGCGAAGCACTCACGGACATTCTGATTGATTTAACAACCCGGGAAACGAAAGTGCTTTCCAAACAGTTTTCCCGAATTCTGGTCACTGCACTCAATCAAGATATAAAGCTCATCAAAAACCCGATAAGGTCAGCGGCATTCGGTGTATTGAAAGCACCCGAAGTGCCGTCAGTGCTTCTTGAGTTGGGCTATTTGTCAAACCTTGAGGACGAGAAACTGATGCAGTCACTGGCCTGGAAAACAAAGGCCGCGGGCTCTGTTTCGCGTGCTGTTCAGGCGTTTTTTGCACCAAGGCTCCAATAGAAAGGACATAGGCGCAGTTCATTCGGTGATAAATACGCAACAAAAGCTTGAAATCTGGCGAATTGCCTCACCTTTGAATGTCATAAATCGCTGGAATATCGTAACGTAACGTAATAAATGTAACGGCATTACATAATGTTGTCTGATTTGTGTTTATGCCTGCTGTCTCTGCAAGGCTATGATGCGGCAGATTTTGATTCGGGATTAAACGGGGACCAAAATGGCTCTTCTTCGTATATTTGGCTACTTGTTCGGTATGGGTACGCTGCTGGCGATTGTCGTGATCGCAGGCGTGGCGCTTTATATCAGCGACATGTCTAAAGACCTGCCGGACTACGAAGTGTTGAATGCATATGAACCTCCGGTAACAACTCGAATTCATTCGGCTGACGGGGCATTGATGTCTGAGTACGCTCGTGAGCGTCGATTGTATCTGCCAATCCAGGCTATCCCGCAAACGATCAAAGCGGCATTCCTGTCAGCAGAAGACAAGAACTTTTACAAGCACACCGGCGTAGACCCGACGGGTATTGCACGCGCCGTCGTGACAAACTTTCAGAATTTCGGATCGGGCAGACGCGCAGTTGGTGCTTCCACAATTACCCAACAGGTCGCAAAGAACTTTCTTTTGACGAACGAGCGCTCTTATGAACGTAAAATCAAAGAAGCGCTTCTTTCCATGCGCATTGAGCAAGCTTATTCAAAAGATCGTATTCTAGAACTCTATTTAAATGAGATATTCTTGGGGCTTGGTGCCTATGGCGTTGCCGGCGCATCGCTTACGTATTTCGATAAATCAGTCAATGAAATTGAACTTCATGAAGCCGCTTACCTTGCTGCGCTTCCAAAGGGACCGAACAATTACCACCCGTTCCGCCGCACCGAACGCGCGATTGAACGCCGAAACTGGGTGATCGACCGCATGGTTGAGAACAACTACGTGACCAAGGAAGAAGCAGACGAGGCCAAGAAAAAAGACTTGGGCGTAAATCCACGCCGTGGTTCAAGTTATTTGTTCGCTTCTGAGTATTTCTCGGAAGAAGTTCGCCGTGAAGTTGTGGATCGCTATGGCGAAGACGCACTGTATGAAGGCGGCCTTTCTATCCGCACAACCCTCGATCCTGAACTTCAAAAGAAAGCGCGCGCGTCTCTTCATCGCGGTCTTATAAAATACGATATTCAGCGTGGGTTCCGCGGTGCTCTCGAGAAGGTAGAGCTTGGTGGTGACGTAGAGTGGGGCGCTGCCATTGGTGAAGTTAATGCACTTACAGATGTTCCAGAGTGGAAGGTGGCAGTCGTTCTCGCGAGTGAAGACACGTCTGCAACCATTGGCATTCAGCCACGCACACTTGCGTCAGGTAAACTCAGCAAAGATCGCCGTACCGGCACAATTCCGCTTGATAATATGAAGTGGGCGCTTCGATATTTTGATGAAGAGGGAAAGCGTCGTTCAAGCAAAACGGTCGATGGTGTCCTGAAACCTGGCGATGTGATCTATGTCGAGCCAATGGGTGAGAACAAGACTGAAACAACGGAGTTCCGCCTGCGTCAGAAGCCGCAGGTCTCCGGAGCGATTGTGGCTATGGACCCGCACACAGGTCGAGTGCTTGCTATGGCAGGCGGGTTCTCATTTGCGGATTCTCAGTTTAACCGCGCAACGCAAGCCTATCGTCAGCCGGGTTCTTCATTCAAACCGTTTGTTTATGCGGCAGCGTTAGACAATGGTTATACGCCGTCTTCTGTTGTGCTGGACGGTCCGATCAAAATCGATCAGGGCAGGGAACTTGGGATCTGGGAACCTAAGAACTACGGGGGCAAGTTTGCTGGCCCGTCAACCTTACGTCTTGGCATTGAAAAATCTCGTAACCTGATGACCGTGCGTTTGGCAAAAGACATGGGCATGCCACTGGTCGCTGAATATGCTGAGCGGTTCGGCATCTATGACAAGCTGACGCCAGTTCTTTCAATGTCTTTGGGATCGGGCGAAACCACGGTCATGCGTATGGCTGCTGCATATTCTGTGCTTGCCAATGGTGGACGATCTATCAAGCCATCTCTGATTGACCGTATTCAAGATCGTTACGGTAAAACAATCTTCAAACACGAAGAGCGGGTCTGTGTAAGTTGTAATTCACAAGCCTGGCGTGGTCAGGATGAACCTGTGCTGGAAGATGACCGTGAGCAGGTTCTTGATCCAATGACTGCTTATCAGATCACATCCATGATGGAAGGGGTTGTGCAACGCGGTACGGCGCCTGTCGTTAAGGAGCTTGAAGTTCCGGTTGCGGGCAAAACTGGCACAACGAACGAAGAAAAAGACGCTTGGTTTGTCGGTTACACGCCTGACCTTGTCACCGGAGTTTATATTGGTTTCGACAATCCAAAGCCAATGGGCAAGGGCAATACCGGCGGCGGATTGGCTGCTCCCGTCTTTACCGAGTTTATGAAGAGCGCAATTGAGGGTAAAAATGTAGGCGATTTCCGTGTACCACGCGGCATCAAGCTTATCCCGATCAATGGCAAAACCGGACTCCAGGCAAAAGCAGGCGGCAAAGGCGTTATTATGGAAGCGTTTAAGCCCGGCACATCACCGCCAAGCCGTTATTCTGTTATTGGTTTTGGTGAAGAACTGGCGACAGGTAACACGAGTATCTCTCCTGCAGCGAACCGTGCGGTGACGTTGGGAACAGGTGGTTTGTACTAGTACGACCGCAAGTTCGGATATTTCAAATCTTCTTACGGAAACATGGTTAGAGGTGGTTTACTTGAACCATCCCTAACCGTATGTTCGCGCAGAGATTTACTCATATTTTTTGGAGCTACCATGCGTGCCGAAACGCAATCCATTGTTACTGACATCAAGCAGGCGGTTAGCCTGCTGAGGAGGCATCTTTGACTGGGATGTTTCCCTCAAGCGTTTGGATGAATTGAACGCCAAATCTGAAGACCCAGAACTGTGGAACGATCCAACTAATGCGCAGAAGTTGATGCGCGAGCGACAGCATCTGGAAACTTCGATCAAAACCATTCGTGAGATCGAGCAGGAGCTTGAAGACCATCAGGGCATGATTGAACTCGGAGCAGAAGAAGGCGACGACGAAATTGTTAAAGAGGCTGAAGAAGCACTTGCTAAAATGCAGCGTGAGATGGGGCGCCGTCAGGTAGCGGCACTGCTTTCCGGCGAAATGGATGGTTCGAACTGCTTCCTTGAAGTGAATGCCGGTGCTGGCGGTACAGAAAGTCAGGACTGGGCCAGCATGTTGCTGCGCATGTACACCCGTTGGGCTGAGCAAAACGGCTTCAAAGTGGAAGTGCAATCCACCACGTCTGGTGATGAAGCGGGTATCAAAAATGCATCGATTATGATCCGCGGTGAGAATGCCTATGGTTGGGCAAAAACAGAATCAGGCGTGCATCGCTTGGTGCGTATTTCGCCGTATGACAGCAATGCACGTCGTCACACGTCTTTCTCGTCTGTCTGGGTATATCCTGAAGTAGACGACAACATCGAGATCGATATTCCTGATAGTGACATTCGCGTGGATACGTATCGTTCATCAGGAGCGGGTGGCCAGCACGTGAATACGACCGACTCTGCCGTTCGCATCACCCACGCACCGACTGGCATCGTTGTCACATCTTCAGAAAAGTCTCAGCACCAAAACAGGGCAAATGCTATGAAAGCTTTGCGCGCGCGGTTGTTTGATCTGGAAATGAAGAAACGTCAGGAATCAATTCAGGAGGCGCACGATTCAAAAACCGATATTGGCTGGGGGCATCAGATTCGTTCTTACGTGCTTCAACCGTATCAGTTGGTAAAGGACCTGCGCACAGGCGTGGAATCAACCTCGCCAGACAATGTGCTGGATGGTGATCTAAATTCGTTCATGGAAGCAGCTTTGGCTCATCAGGTTACGGGCAGTGATGGCACTGAGGTAGAAGACATCGATTAATTTGTGCCTTCGATAGCGCATTGGCTTAAAGTAAGTCGATTACCTTACGACCGGCGCGCATATATTTTGCCGGATTTCGGGCTGTATCGTTGCGCCGCACTTCATAGTGAAGGTGAGGGCCGGTTGAACGTCCTGTTGAGCCGACTTTTCCAATGCGAGACCCCATATTCACGCGCTGGCCGACCTTCACCAAGATACGACTTAGATGGGCGTACCGTGTCGTCATGCCATTTGCGTGTTTGATCTCAACGACTTTGCCGTAGCCGCCTTTGCGGCCTGCTTTGATCACCTTTCCGCTTCCGGTCGCCAAAACCGGCGTGCCTGTTGGGGCTTTGAAATCAGTGCCACTGTGCATCGCGGCCCGGCCATTAAAGGGGTCAACGCGACTACCAAAATGACTGGAAACTTTAGGGTTCTTCAAAGGTGTGCCAATCGGCAGGTCTTTTGCAAGCGAGGCAACATGATCATACAAAGTTAGCGTGTCTTCCAACGCTTGCATATAGTCATCAAAATCCGCACTCGCGTCCATAGGAACGAAAGGTCCTCCGACGCTTGTAGCTTTAGGCGCCCGGACAGTCACGCCAATAGAATTGAGCGTTGTCATAATCTTTTCTGTTCGAGCAATTGCAGAAGCACGTAAACTTGAGACTTTCTTACGCTGTTTTGCATCGATCACTTCGATTGCGTTTGCGACATCGCCAAACAATTGATTTGTAAATGCATTTGAACCGTAGCTGTTGTTGGCTTCAGATACATACGAATATGTGTCTCCAGCTTGGGCGGGTTGCTGATTGCCTCTCAAAGAAAAAGCGGAAGCAATGGCGATATTTCCTTTTGAAAGATCAGGTGAAATGCTTCCTGTCGTGATTTCGTCAACAACGCCCTCTGCCTTAGCCTTCACAGGATTTCGGCTTGGAACAGGAACGCCGTTGGTTTTGGGTCGTGCGCCTAGGCCACGAGATTCTGCTTTTTCCAGAAGCTGGGTCACTTTACCGGAACGCGTGCCAATTGCTTCCTGACGCTGCATGAGATCGCGAACCTGAATTTCAATCGCTTGTTGATCAAGAAGCTGGCGAGAGGTCACACGATCTAGTTTTGAGCGCAGAGCTGCTAGGCGGTCTTCATACTCATGTTTCATGCGTGCTTGCTTGGCATAAGAGGCAGCAATCAAATCGTCGCGAAACACGAGATAGGCCGTCGCACCGAAGTAGCCAATCATAAATACGAAGACGAAGCTGCCGAGCAGTGTCGCTACAATTGGATTGATGCTAAATTGGTGACTTTTACCGTTCCGCGTCAAAACTACGGAGTTTTCAGGCGCCCGTTTACCAAAGCTCCCAGGCTCTCTGATTTGCGAATAACTCATAATCTACCCATTAGTATACTAGTGGGTAGTATCGCTGCTTATGGTTAATAAATGGTTTTGCTAACGTTGCGTAATCCGCGTCGGCTAGCAAATAAGCCCCACCTTAGGTGGCCGGGAAAGGGCCAAACCGAATCCGGAATCGACGGTTCTCTTTGCCTTTTTTCTCGATTTTTCCGATGTGGATTTCACCAATCTCGCCGGTCTCAGTAACATGCGTTCCGCCACATGGCTGACTGTCGATCGAAGAATTCTCGCCGATACAAACCAGTCGAATGTTTCCGAGGCCTTTTGGAGGTCGTACATTTTTCGAGCGAACAATGGACGGATCAGCTTCCAGTTCTGCTTCTGTGATCCATTGTGTAAAAACCGGATGGTTGGCGTTAACAAGGTCCATCAGTTTTTCGCTGATTTCTTCTTTGGAAACACCTGCCTCCTGAAGCTCAAAATCAACGCGACTATCATTGATGTTTACGCCTGCGCCGGTAATCGGGAAGGGGCACACGACGCTGAGAAGATGACAGGCCGTGTGCATTTGCATCAGTTTGTATCGCCGTTCCCAATCGATGTGGCCGACCAACGCTTCTCCTACTTCCGGCAAAGCTTGGTCCTCGTCCGGCACCAGAATGATCTCCTGCTTATTTTCGCCGGTTACTGTGGTTGCGATGTTAATCTGAGATCCATCAGCACGCTCAAGAAAGCCCGTATCGCCCGGTTGTCCGCCACTGGTCGCGTAAAAATTGGTTTGATCGAGAATGATTCCACCTCGGTCATTGATTTCCACAACGTTGCAATCACAGGCAGAAAGATAGGCGTCTTCTACAAACAGCTGTTTGGTGTGATACGCCATCGAACTAAATCCTATTCAAACGGAACGTCGATCTGTGTTGTATCTTCCAACCAAGCAGGGACGGGCAGGTCTTTCGCTCTCAGGAAATCAGGATTGAACATTTTCGATTGATAACGATTGCCGAAATCGCACAGGATCGTAACAATAGTATGTCCCGGGCCAAGTTCTTTAGCCAATCGAATAGCACCAGCCACATTGATGCCAGTCGAACCGCCCATGCACAGGCCTTCATGCTCCAACAGGTCAAATGCGATTGGAATTGCCTCGTTGTCCGATACCTGGAATGGGAAGTCAGGTGTAAATCCATCCAGGTTAGCTGTGATGCGCCCTTGACCAATGCCCTCTGTAATGGAGCTGCCTTCGGCTTTCAGTTCACCGTTGGTGTAGTATTCGTAAAGCGCTGCGCCATGTGGGTCGGCAAGGCCGATTTTGATGTCTTTGTTGTGCTCCTTCAAGCCAATGCTAACGCCTGCAAGGGTGCCACCCGTACCTACGGCAGCCGCGAAGCCATCAATCTTGCCGCCGGTTTGTTCCCAGATCTCTTGTGCGGTCGTTTTGATATGCCCATCACGGTTGGCAACATTGTCAAACTGGTTGGCCCAAATCGCACCATGGTCTTCAGTCTTTGCCAGTTGATCTGCAAGTCGGCCTGAAATCTTCACATAGTTATTCGGATTTTTATACGCGACCGCAGGCACCTGAATAAGCTTGGCGCCCATCAGAGTGAGCGTGTCTTTTTTCTCCTGCGCCTGAGTTTCAGGAATTACGATCACCGTTTTGTATCCAAGCGCATTGGCAACAACCGTCAAACCAATGCCGGTATTGCCAGCAGTCCCTTCAACAATCGTGCCGCCCGGTTCCAACAATCCTTTATCAATCGCGTCTTGAATGATGAACAATCCCGCCCTGTCTTTTACCGATTGCCCCGGGTTCATAAACTCAGCCTTGCCGAGAATTTCACAGCCCGTGATCTCTGATGCTTTCTTCAGTCTGATCAGCGGTGTATTTCCGATTGCGTCGATTGTATCTGTTCTTATGGTCATCAAATTTCCAAGCATAGCAATGATTTGGGTCGACACTAAAGAATCGGAGAAATTGCCGCAAGGCATTGACGTTTTCTTGGAACAATAAATATGTGGTTTGCGTTCTTCTTTTTGAGATACACGTAAAAAATCATTCCCAAACAAGGATTTTGCCCAATGTCTACCTTTTCAGCCTCTCCCAAGGACGGTGCCATCTGGATTACGGGGGCAAGCGAGGGAATCGGGAAATCCGTGGCTGAAGCATTCGCAACGGAAGGTTTCACAGTTTATGCGTCAGCGCGTTCGAAAGATAAGCTGGATGTGTTGGCCAGTGGCAGCTATGGCAGTGGGAAGATAATTGCCTTGCCTTTGGATGTGACAGACCGGAAAGCCAATCGGAAAGCTGTCGATACAATCGTTGCCGCTGAAGGTGCAATTGCTGCCTGCATATTAAACGCTGGCACATTCAGGCCTGTGCGAGGCAAGGCGATCAATCTTGAAGACTTCGACTTTACAATCAATGTTAATGTGAACGGTGTTTTAAACGGCATGGCGCCCGCTGTTGAAGCGATGAAAGAAGCGGGCCAGGGGCAAGTCGCCATTGTTTCTTCGGTTGCAGGGTACGGTGGTCTTCCGAAAAATGCGGCTTACGGAATATCGAAGGCAGGTCTGATCAACATGTGCGAAAGTCTGAAATTCGATTTCGACAAGATGAACATAAAAATCCAGGTTATCTGCCCGGGCTTCATCGATACGCCTTTGACCAAGAAGAATGATTTTCCAATGCCATTTCTGATGGATGTGGATGAGGCCGCACAACGCGTTGTCTCTGGAATGAAGACCAACCGATTTGAAATCATCTTCCCGAAACGGTTTATTTACATGCTCAAATTTGTGAACATCTGGTGTTATCCGGTTTACTTCTGGATGGTTCGCAAGTTTACGGGCGGATAAACACAAGTAGCGTCAGCTGTGTTTGTAAAACATCTGGCGCACATCGATGCCTTCTGATTTAAAGCCTGCCTCACAGTAGTAGAGATAAAATTCCCACATCCGTTTGAAACGGTCATCAAACCCAAGCGCTTTCACTTCGTCCCATTTTTCTTGGAACGTGGCGCACCACTCTCGCAATGTTCTCGCATAGTCTTGCGGGAAAATACGCTCCTGATCGAGAGTCAAGCCATGCTCGATGGTAACAGCTTTGAGCGCGTTGGGTGAGGGCAGCATGCCACCGGGAAAAATGTATCTTTGAATGAAGTCTGGCCGTCTGCGGTAGGTTTCAAACTGATCATTGTCGATTGTTATGATCTGCAGGCCGGCAGTTCCGCCCGGTTTCAGGCACTCTTTGATTTTCCCGAAATACGCTGGCCAATATTGCTCGCCAACCGCCTCAAACATTTCGATAGATGCAATTTTATCATATTGGCCTGTTTCGTCACGGTAATCCTGAAATTTGAGCTCAATGCGGTCGTCAAGACCTGCATTCTTAATCCGGTTTTGAGCAAATTCCAGTTGCTCACGAGATATCGTTAGCCCCGTAACCCTCGCGCCAATTTCTTTGCCGACATATTCTGCAAAGCCGCCCCAGCCGCAGCCGATTTCTAAGACGTGGCTGTCCTTTGTAATGCCCATGCGTGAGGCTAGGGACGCATATTTGTCGTGCTGCGCGCGCTCCAGAGAATTTGCCCCGTCCTCATAAATCGCAGAAGAATATGTCATACTGGGATCCAACCAGAGACTGTAGAAATCGTTACCGAGATCATAGTGGGCAGAAATGTTCTTCTTTGATCCAGACTTGGTGTTGCGGTTAAACCAATGACGGATAGATTCAATAAAATTGATCACGACGCTCTGGCTTGCCAAGTCGTTGTATATATTCCGGTTTGCCAGAAAAAACTCCAGCGTTTCCGCAACATTGGGGCTGTCCCAATCATTGTCCATATAGCTCTCTGCAACACCAATTGTTCCACCAAAAGCCACGCGCTTTGGCAGGTTCCAATTGGCCAAAACCAGTTTTGCTGAAGGGCCGGGGTTTCCTGAATCAAGCTGGATGATTTTGCCGTAAGGCAGTTTGACCGTTAGGCTTCCCGTTTGAATTCGCAAAAGAAGTTGAAATACCTTCCTGCTAACCAAAGGCATATTCGAAGCAAAGTTTTTGAAATTCTCCCGCGTAACAACCGTAGGTATCGCGGAGGAAAAATCTCCAATATCCGCGTTATGCGTCATTCTCTCACCTGTACTCACTTCGCCGCTAAATGCGGTTACTCCCCCAGAAATAAGCTTCTGCCTTGCTGCACCTGACTACTCGCAACGGGTGGAGCAGGTCTTGGGCGTATCGAAACACCTTTGAACCACAGAAGCATGGCTTCATAATGGATCCCAGCCGTTATTTTCCATGTTAAACCAGCTGTTTTAAGGATGCCAAGCAAAAGATTCCTGAAGTTTGGACGTTTTTTATGTCCAGAAAATGTTGCGGAAAGGATCGGACCGTCTTGATCCTGCTCCAAAATTCGGATCCGCAAGTTTTCATCAGGCGGATTAATGCGGAAATTGTAACGCAAATCCATGTCGAGAAACGGCGATACGTAAAACCGTTTATCTGCCGACTGGCGTATCGATCCATTCGCTTGCGTGTCACCTTCAATGCCGGCAACGTAGGAGTGTGATTGACCGAAAGTGTTGTGAACCTGATACACAAGCGCAAACACATCCCCTTGCGCATCATAGCAAAAGTACACCGATAGGGGATTGAACGTATAGCCAAACACTCTCGGGTTGCACCAAAGCGTGATCTTATCTGCTTTTGGCAAACCGCCTTCGTGGAGCAATCCGTCAATATGCCGCCTCAATGAAGAGCCATCGCGTTTTCCGTGGTCTTTTTCATGAAACGATACGACATTTCCTTTGTTTACGGAAAAAAGCGCACTTGCTCGATCTGCGTCGTTCAATGCGTCGATGTCTATAACAAGTGAAAAAATATTGTATGAAAACCGATGCAGTTTTGGCTTCAGCCGTGCATGCATGACCTTGCCAAAGTAAAGCGACAGAGGGCTGGTATTCTCATGGGCTTTATGAGGTTGAGGTGCTGACATCGTGAGCCTACTCAGCCGCCTCGACAAACGAAGGTTCCGGCATTGGTTTTGGCCCGGAAATTGTGAGCTGATCCCAAGGAAGGCAAACGCCCATTGCCGTTGCCACCTCAAGGCCAGAGCGCAAACCGTCTTCATGGAAACCATACCCACACCAGGCACCGCAATACCAGATGCCATCTGAACCTTGAATTTCCGGTATGCGCTTCTGCGCTTCAATTGCTTTAGCGTCAAACAACGGGTGCGCATAAGTGTAGCGATCGAGAACCAATTCCGGATTAGGTTCCGACAGTGGATTTAGCGTAACAAAGAGTGGGCAATCTTCGCGTATTCCCTGTAATCGATTCATCCAATATGTAACGGAAACGTCACGATCATCTTCGGCGCGCTTGCTGCCAATGTAATTCCAAGCTGCCCACGCATTGCGCCGTTTTGGCATAAGTGCGGAGTCGCGATGCAGCCACACATCGTTTTTGGTGTATTCGATATTGCCCAATATTTCGCGCTCAGCCTGTGTAGGGTTCGCAAGCACGGCAAGAGACTGATCAGAATGCGAAGCCATGACAACTTGGTCAAATAGCTCCGTATGTCCGTTGACGTCTGTGACTGCAATCTGCCCACCGCCCGTTCTTTCAACGGAAATAACTTCTGAAGAGAGTCTTGTCACTGCATCCGTTGCCGCTGCAAGCTTCTTGACATATTCCTTGCTGCCGCCGGTCACGGTTCGCCAGTTTGGTCTCTCTTTCTGGATGAGAGAATGATTTTTCATAAACTGGATCAGGCTTTCGGCAGGAAACTCCAACATTTTGGAGGAGGGCGTAGACCAAATTGCCGACGTCATGGGCACGAGATAATCGTTCTTCAGGCGTTGGGAAAAACCGGATTTATCGAGATAATCATCCAGGGTCAAACCACAAAGCGCGCCGCTCTGGAGGTCCTTACGGGCGCGCTCGTTGAAACGGAAAATATCCCGCAGCATTTTCAAAAACCCGGGAGAAAACAGGTTCATTGGTTGAGCAAATACACCTTTCAGCTTGGTTCCACACCATTCCAGTTTGCCATTATCTAGAGACACAGAAAAAGCCATATCCGAAGGCTTTGTTTCGACTTCCAGGTGGTCAAAAAGTCTGGTCAACAGCGGGTAATTTTGCTCGTTATAGACGATAAACCCGGTATCAACAGGGACCATCTCACCCTTGAACGGGATTTCCACCGTAGCAGAATGCCCTCCAAGACGATCGCGTTTTTCGTAAATCGTGACGTCGTGAGAAGTTGAGAGCGCCCAAGCTGCCGCGTTTCCGGATATTCCTGAGCCAATAATTGCGATTTTCATGAAAATATAGTTTTGCCTGTTTGGTATTCCGAACTCTTAGCTAGGTAGCGCGCGCAGCGTTCCTTGCAACCCGATTCGGAAGAAAAAAATCTAGTCATACGAAAGTAACGCCTTGAAATGAGAGAAGGTTTCAAGGGGTTGGAAAATCACAAAGTGAAAGAATATCCTTCGCGCGCGATCATATTGGCAGGATTGTCGGACTTGAGCATATCAGCCTCAATCTTGTTCAGCTCTTCGTCGGTTCTGAACGGCATATGATGAAATGCGATTAGCATCCCGGCATTGGCAAGTTTTTGAAGTCGCAACCCTTCTTCGTAAGTCGAATGCCCGTAACCTGCAAAGTCCGGATATTCTTCGTCCGTGAGGCTGCAATCATAGAAAAAGGCATCAACGTCCTGAATGAAATCGACGATGGACTGATCATGCTCGCCAACCACATGTTCTGTATCTGTAACGCAGGCAAAAGACTTACCTGAATAGTTGATGCGATAGCCGGTTGCGCCGCCCGGATGATTTAATGGCAGCGTGATAACCTCAATCTCGTCGCCGATTTTAAAAGTTTCATTTGCTTTTAGGTCGACATACTCAACATCGGCGGTAAAGACGCTGGGCCCAACCGGAAAATAAGGCCTCCGCATTAGATCAAGAACCGTATCTTCCGTGCTGTTGCTTCCATCAAGATCACCGCAACATACTTTTACTTGTGTGCCGGGAATGAAAAATGGAGCAAAGAACGGGACGCCTTCCACATGATCGTAGTGTGCATGGGTGAGTAAAAGGTGCACCTTCTGGTTTGGTCGCTCAGCTGCTAATTGGCTTCCAAGTTCGCGCACCCCGGTTCCAGCATCAAACACGATAGTATGCTCACCGATGGTGAGTTCGGTACAGTTTGTGTTGCCGCCAGCTTGTGAAAATTGCGGTCCGGGTGCGGGTAGGGTTCCACGCGTTCCCCAGAAGGTAATTTCCATTGGCTCTATTTTGTTTTTGTTTGACATCGTGTTTTGTGGATTTGGGTCTTGTTTTGATCGCCTAAGAAGCTCTTGCTATCTGCAATTCTCTTTTGGCGTCACTCAATTCTGCGGTCGTGGTAGATAGGCGAGACGCCAATTCGCGCATGACCTCGATCCCCAGATCAGGCACTTGAGAAATAATCCCCAAAAAGTGCTCTTTCTTGATCTTCAAGGTTTTCAAATCGCCATTCGCACGAACTGTTGCAGTTCTGGGTACATCACACAAAATCGAAATTTCACCGATAAATTCATTATGCCCAAGTTGAGCAACGGTCACTTCGCCCGCATCTGTCTCTACCACGATGTCCGCAAGACCTTCGACGACCACATAAGCTGCGTCTCCAAAATCGCCTTGCTTGAAGAGTTCCTGCCCATCGGAATAATTTTTCCGGTCAGACGCAAACGCCAGAAGTTTTAGCTTGGCCGGGTCAATGGCAGCAAACAATGGAATCTTTCGTAGAAGTTCCACTTCTTCAGATAACGTCGCCATGATCAGTCTTCCTTTCCAAACGCGGCAATCTAAGCTTACACGACCAATTGGGCATAATGAACATCATTTGCCATAATCTCTTCGGTCGGTCCGTCAGATACCAGTTCTCCATCATTGAATACGATTGTTCTGTCAAAATATGAGGCAAACGCCTGATTTATTGGCGCCCATATCACGCCGAACGGATGCCGTTCTTCATCGTTAGAATAGTCCAAAACGGTCTGAATTATGTTTTCTTGCTCGCGTCCGCCTAGGCTGTTCATGCCCTGATTGACGATAATAATGTCCGGACGTTTCAGTAAAGCTCTGGCAAGGTGTAGTTTCTGACGCTGGCTTTCGTTCAAGCGCTTTCCGCCGGAACCAATGTTAAATTCCAGCCCAATCCGGAACATGTCATCGGTCAAATCCATCTCGTCGAGAAGCGCGCCAATAGCGAGCGATACGCGTTCGCTGCCTTCTGCAACGCTGCTGGAAACACGACCCAATAGCACGTTATCCTGAATTGAAGACGCGAAATTGTACTTTTCAGGGTCGTAGAAGTCGATTGGACTTTCCCCGGGCAAATCTTCGAGCAGTTGATAAATTTTCTTCCGTCCGGCAAGTAGTTTTGTTTTGAGCTCTTCTGTTAGAAGACCCAAGCGGTTTTGCTCTTCGATATAAGCGAAGGGCAGGCGCATAATCCGAAGTCGATCATCCTTTGCTATTTCTGCAATTGGCTTGTCACCAATGCGCGATAGGGTGGCGCGGTATTCTGGCAAATCGTCAGCATTCATATAGGTCAACTGGTCAAAGAACGGGTCCGCCAGATCAAGGTCACCAAACAGTTCCAGCGTTTCGTGCGCGACTTGTTTGCCCATGACGAAAAGGTCTTCTTCTAAGCCTTCATCCCGCAATGCGTCCAAAACAAGTTCGTTTTGGGGAAGAAGCTCAGGTCGAAACTTTTCGTCTATCGCAGTGCCAAAGAGCAGGTTCTCACCGATGCTTGCTTGATCATTGTATTTTTCCGGGTCGAATGTTTCGACAAATTCGGAGAAACCCATGTCTTCAATTCGTGAACGAAACCGCTTTCTGGCTTCCAGAATATTTTCAGCAAGATTTGGGAACTTTTCTTTATCAAGACTGCCACGTAGACCAAGGGCGCGGATGTCGAATTCCATTCCCAGTGAATCCAAAATCGATCGAATCTCACCAATCAGTGCTTCTTTGTCATCAAGGCCTAGGCGACGATAATCCAGCCATTGTGCCTCGAAATCAAGTTCGAAGTTTGCCGCGCGTTGAGTTTCCAGTTTGTTGAACAAACGGCGTTTTTCCTCTGCCTCAGAGATATCAGGTTCCTCAACAGGCTGGTTCTTCAGAACGTAGGTTAAAACATCTAAGATCGACCCTTGCGGAAAGTAGGTACTGCCATCAAGGTAAGCGATACGGCGGCCCTTTAAGTAAGCGGGCTGTTGATCGATATCAGTCCCATCGAGCTGAACTTTACCTCCCGAGGGATATGTAACCCCGGCCAGCACTTCCGTAAAATTGGTCGCGCCGCCGCCAAAATTTCCAACGACCGCAATTTTCTCATGCACGCCAATGCGGGCTGTCGCTGTTTCAATCAGTTGAGATCCGGTGTCATCAATCACTGAAAGTCGGGATATGTCGTAGCCTTGCGTGATATGTGGAACAGGCCCGTCCGGAACCCGTTGCAGGGCAGGGTCCGTCAGGTCGTCAGCGGCAAACTGCTCGATGATTTGTCCGTACCGCGTTTCAACGATCAAACGCTTCTGGTCATGGTCGATCAAGCCGCGAACGGGGCCGGGCAGGTCCTTATATGCAACGATCACACCGATAAGCTGGCCGATATCAAGAGTACCAACAATGGCCAGATATCCGCCAACCGCATAAAAGAAGAATGAAAGGAACTGGATCAGCAGGTTATTGATAAACTTGACGCTGAATTTTCGCTGGTAAAGTTCAAATCGAATGAAAAACAGTTTTCCAAGGATGCTCGTGATTTCGGCACGCTCATGATTGGTCGTGTCATTTGTATGAGCATCCTGGATGCCTTCAACCACTTCGCCCAATCGGCCAGCGAGCTCTCTTGCCGCGATTTGGCGTTGTTTGCCTAGTTCAATCAATCGGCGACGCAGAACCGGAATAAGCCAAGCCTGGAAAGCGATTACAACCATGGTTGCACACCCAAGCCATACGTTCTGAAGGAAGATAAACAAAAGTGCTACAAGCGCTTGTCCACCAAGAAACAGCGGCTGGGTGAAGGCATCACCGATGAATTCGCCCATTGGCTCCACTTCGTCTTTAATCATCGTTGCGATTTCAGACGCTTTCGTGCGGCGGAACCGCGAAAGCGGATACCTTAAAACACGATCAAACAGTTCATAGCGCATACGGCGCAAAATGCGTTCGCCCATGCGGCCCTTAAAGGTGTTGATGTAGAGTTTGAAAAGGCCGTTCGCGACGACTAGACCAAGAAACGTAAAAGACAAAGCAAGAAGGAAGCCGATGCGCTCCATCTC
>CALLHT010000281.1 GCA_938009335.1 uncultured Rhizobiaceae group bacterium | reverse complement strand
CTCAGCAAGCGCAGATGCAATCGGGTAAGTCAGGTCATTGGCCGTGCCGATGACAATATCTTCACCCGCAACAACTCCGTAACAAACAAGATGATGCATCGCGGCTTCTGCAGACATCACGCCCGGCTTGTCATTGTTTGCAAACCAAAGCGGGCGCTCAATAGCGCCTGCCGCAAGAATGGTCTTTGCGCTGCGAATTCGCCAATGGATATCCGCCTGACCCTTCTGCCTCTGCCAAGCGGAAAACATGTTTTGGTCAAACGCGCCCCAAAGCGTAGTATCCGTTAAAACTTTGCCGCCAGAGTTTAAGATCGCATTCTGAGCAATATCTGCAAACTCTTGCCAGTCTTTGCCGTCTATTGTTCCACCGCGCCATCGTAAGCTCCCACCAAGCCTAGCTTCTTCATCTATTAACCAGACACGGTTGCCATTCTCTGCTGCTACTTTTGCAGCGGCAAGTCCTGCGGGTCCCGCGCCAATAATCAAAACATCACATTCCGCATTGATCTGCGGACAGTCAGCAGGCGGTTCGTTCAACGGGTCGACTTTGCCAAGCCCTGCCATGCTTCGGATCATCGGTTCCCAAAAGTCCCAGCCAAAGGCGATGAAAGTTTTGTAATAAAACCCTGCCGGAATAAACCGATGAAACAGGTCCATCAAGCCATAGCGGTCTGTTGCTGCTGTTGGCTTTGCATTGACGGAACGCACCAGCATGCCATCTTGGGCAGAAACGGTGGTTGCTTTGAGATTGGGTGTAAGCTTCGCATTGATTGCAACATCAACAAGCGCGTTTGGTTCTTCTGCGCCCATTCCCCAGATGCCGCGTGGGCGATGATATTTGAAACTTCTGCCAACCACAGCAACGCCATTGGCGAGAAGTGCTGAAGCGATCGTATCGCCCTCAAACGCATCAATGGTTTTGCCGTCAAATTCAAAGTGAATTGGTTTGCTGCGATCAATTTGAGATCCGTAGGCATGATGGCGGAAGCTGCTCATTCTTCGGCCTCCGGCAAATACTCGCTGCTGATGATCTCACGGGTTACGGTGTTGCGGTTCATCAAGAAGTAAAGTCCGCAAGTTTGGTGCAACCAGATTTCTTTCGCTTTTCCCCTGTGTGCTTTGCCTAAGTGTAGATAGGTGGCCCATTGGTCATCACTCACGTCTTTTGCGGGCTCGGGGCGAGGTTTTCCAGCCTCTACGACAAAGTGGAATTCAGTCTCATCGCGTACACCGCAGAAAGGGCAGGGGAAGTGTTGCATGTCCTCGTTCTTCCTCAATGTGCAATGCCGGATCCGGCAGCTTCATCAATCAGCCGACCTTCCGCGAAACGGCAGAGATCGAATGGACGGCTGATCTCGTGATGTTCACCGGTCGCCAGTAAATGCGCCAACAACCACCCTCCTGCCGGTATTGCTTTAAAGCCACCCGTTCCCCACCCGCAATTGATGAATAAGCCGTCAGGACCAACAGGTCCGATCACTGGTGAACTGTCTGGAACGACATCTACAACGCCTCCCCATTGCCGAAGCAGCTTCAACTGACCAAAGGCTGGAAACATTTCCAGCAGGCCGGAAATGACTTCTTCCTGAACGGGCAGGTTGCCTTTTTGACCGTGGGTCGGAACACGGTCTAATCCGCCGCCAAAAACCAGTTCACCCTTATCTGATTGAGAAACATAGGTTCCCGTACCTAATGCCAGAATAACCGTATCAAGACACGGTTTCACAGGCTCAGAGACGAAGGCCTGCAACGCGTATGTGTGGATGGGCAAATCGACTCCCACCATTTGCGTCAAACTCGGCGTTGCGCCTGCCGCTGCAATGCCTATGTTTTCCGTCTGAATGGAACCTAAGTTTGTTTCAACACCGGTGATCCGACCATTTTTCATGATAATGTCATAGACTTCGCAGCCTTCAACTATGTCGACACCCATATCGCTAGCTGCGCGCGCATAGCCCCATGCAACCGCATCATGACGAGCAACGCCTGCGCGGCCCTGCCATATTCCGCCCATCAGTTCGTAACGAGCATCTTCATTGGAATTGTACAGCGGAACGCGCTCCCTTGCTTCCTCAGCCCCCATCAGCTCGCCATCTACCCCGTTAAGTTGCATAGCATTTGCAATACGCTGGCAAATTTCCATTTGCATCGGCGTATGCGCACCAATCAGCATGCCGCGTTGGCTGAGCATGACATTGTAGTTCAGCTCTTTGCTCAAGCCTTCGTACAGACGAAGCGCAAGATCGTAGAGAGCAACACTTTCGGGATAGAAATAATTGGAACGAATAACCGTTGTGTTACGACCGGTATTTCCACCGCCAATCCATCCGCGCTCTAGAACAGCAACGTTTTTGATGCCGTGGTTCTTTGCAAGATAATACCCTGTTGCAAGACCATGACCGCCTCCGCCGATGATGATCGCATCATAAACTTTCTTCGGTGTAGCCTTTCGCCAAGCAGGCTGCCACTTTTTGTGAGATGTGAAAGCGTTTTTGAAAAGAGAAAGTGCGGAGTATTCTTGCATCAGTGCTCAGCCTTCTCTTTCGCGAAAGCCACTAAATCCTGATATTCTTCCGGTGAAATCTCGCGCCCGGAAAATCCTTCAAGATATCCCTGTAACCGGCTCATGCGCACATCCATTGTCTCGTTCACATCCAGTGCATGGTAGCCAAGCTGCATGAAATACAAAATTCGCGCACGGCAATCCGCTTCATAGGTTTCATAGCCATGGGCTTTGAACATGTTGATGATTGCCTCTACCCGTTTTTGATCTGCGCTATCTATGCGTTCTCGAACACCGAGGTCACGACGGGACCATTCCCGAACCGCAAAGTCTAAGCCGCGGTCAAACAGGGCTGGGTCTATGAAACAGCGGAAGAAATTACAAAGAGCAGAGCCGATGCTTGCAGCGGGCAGTTCGCAATGTTTAACGATGGTTGCAGTGTTAAGTTTCTCCCAGTCTCCCAGCAAGGCATCCAGCAGGTCTTTCCTGCTTTCAAAATACCAATAAAAACTTGAACGCGACACGTCCAACCTCTCGCTGATGGTCAGGATTTTGACTTGGCTGATACCCTCATTAATCAGAATGTGACGCGCCACGTTAAGCCAGTCTTCACGGGTTACTTTCACATGCCCGATAAGTGGATCTTTGTCAGGATCGTCACGATGAAGAATAATGCTATCGTCTACCATATCAACTTTCCGGCGGTGCGCCGCCTTCTGCGGTGCGCTTTGCGATGAAGTCTTGTAGGTTGCCAAGCTTCTGTTCGTCGATAGATGGTTTGGTTTCGGCTGCTACAATTTCCTTCCAAACGCTGGTGGCGCGGGTATTGGCATCCAGAGATCCGCGATCTGTCCAAGTTCCGAAGTTTGCATAATCATGAACCACGGGTTCATAGAACTGAGTGCTGTAGCGTTCCATGGTTTGAGGCGCAGAGAAAAAGTGTCCTTGTGGTTCAACCTGGCTGATGGCGTTTTCAAACCCGATATCGTCTGCGGTTGCGGTTGTTCCTGCGCAAAGTTCTGCAATCATGTTCAAGACTTCGGCATCGGTTACCAGTTTCTCGTAAGAAACGGTGAGGCCTCCCTCAAGCCAACCGGCTGCATGGATAACGACAGTGGCGCCAGCCATCAAACACCCCCAAAGGCCAAGCTGGTTTTCGTTTGCTGCCTGTACGTCATTCATGTTGGCGGCAGATCCTGCAGCGGAACGCCAAGGAAGTCCCGTCATGCGTGCCAACTGTCCTGCGGCAAGGGAAGCTTGAAAATGCGATGGCGTGCCAAAGGCAGGGGCGCCTGACTTCATATCCACATTGGAGGTGAATGTACCATAACACACCGGAGCACCCGGCTTGACCAATTGTGTGAGCGTGATCGCTGCCAACGCTTCTGCGTGCGATAAGGTGATCGCGCCAGCTACGGTAATCGGGGCCATCGCGCCCATAAGCGTAAACGGCGTGACGATAGACATTTGACCATGCTTTGCAAAATCGATCAGTCCTTGCGCCATGGGGATATCAAGCGTGCGCGGGCTATTGGTGTTGATGATGGTATAGTTATGCGGGTTTGCCTGAAATTGATCATCTGAAAGCCCACGAAAATCCCGGATCATCTCGAAGCAATCCATAACCTGGGGGGTGCCACGTGAGAAAGTGAACGGGAATTTATCCGACCAAGTCATTTGAGCTTCGGTCGTAAAGTAATGGCGCAAGCTGATATCAACATCCTGCGGCTCGACCTGCGGAGACACCATCTGGAATACATCAAAATGGTGTGTGAGCTGCAAATACTCGATGTAATCGCGTGCTGAGCCCGGCCGTCTTCCCCGTTCAAGGTCAGTTGCGTGGGGCGCACCTGCTCCGGCCTGAAAAACAAGACTGCCCAATTCCAAAACCACATCGCGATCACGT
>CALLHT010000280.1 GCA_938009335.1 uncultured Rhizobiaceae group bacterium | reverse complement strand
CGGGAAACCAGTGGGCGGCTTACGGTTCTGGTTCGAAACGGTAGCATGGGGTTCTTGCCTCGATGATCGTAGGAAACAAGCGAAGCAATTTTTCTTAATTGTTCGCCAAAGACAGCAAAGCAATCGCTTGCGATTGTTTGCCAAAAACCACTAACCAAGAGGTATCGGCTGGCAGTGTGTTCAAAGGAGCCAGATCGGTAACATCAAATCTCCGCGCAGGACCCGAAAGGTCCGCACACAAAACGGACTATCACGGTAATCGGGTCCTGCAGTTGTGCACTCTAATAGTTCTTGCTCGCCATCCAGCGAGCGCGCGCTCACGTAGTGGCACAAATGTTAGTCACATTTGTTTCTGCTGCCGCGCAGGGTAAGACACTGTTCCGGATGGATCGAGTGAATGCATATTCGTGCCCAAAGTGGAACTTCCTTCCCTCCGTGGCAGCACCAGTCGAGGCGACTAGCCGAGACGCCTGTGCGTGAACGGGCGCTCGCTGGATAGCGAGCAAGAAGAAATAAGCGACACGGAAATCAACCAACCAAAATATCCATCCCCTTCCCTTTGCCATATTTCATGCATAAGATGACGTTACGTAAATCAAACAAGGGAGAGACTCATGTCAGTCGCACGCGTAACAGAAATTATTTCATCATCATCAAAAGGCTTTGACGATGCGGTAGAAAAAGGCGTGAAGCGGGCCTCCAAAACGCTCAAGAATGTCTCCGGCGCTTGGGTGAAAGATCAACGGGTCATCTGTGACAATGGCAAAATCAGCGAATATCGCGTGACGTTGAAAGTGACCTTCATTCTGGAAGACTAAGCGTCAGAATGACGGTGCAATCCTGTAGACGCAGGGCTTCACCGTCTATTCACCCTTTTCTGGTAGTCTCCCTGTTACAACAGGAGCAAACCGATGGGATTATTGATTTTCATCGCTGCCATTATCGGCCCGAAAGCGCTTCTGCGCGGCGGCAATAAGGGGTTGGCATTCCTCGCGACTTTGGGGGTGATCATCGGCTCAGCCCTGATCTACACGCCGGGTATTGGCCATGGCGGATGGCTAATGGCCACCATTCCCGGATCACCCGTGATCTACTTTGTAATCTTCGCGGGCTATAAACTCTATGATATGTATCAAAGCCGAGCAGGCGGCCCCGAGCCTTCTTTTGGCCGGGACAGGCAGGAATAGAGAAGTCCCCTCACCCATTCACCTTGATATCGCGCCCGCGCTCAAACTGGTTGATTTCCAATTTCAATACGGTCACTGCGCCAAGAACCTGCTGGAACTCCGCCATATGCGGGAGAGTAAAATGCGTACGGAGTGCTTCAACACTTTCCCATTCCTCATAAATGCGGAACTGTCCGGCCTGCTCAATATCCTCGTAGAATGCATATTCAACGCAGCCTGTTTCCGCGCGGCTTGCCTTCGCCATTATGCTCGCGGCTGCTTTGATCGTGGCAATATCCTCGCTCGCAACTTCTGCGATACCGGTAACAATAATCATGGAACCATTCCTCATGTGTGTCATTCATCTGAGAGAATAGTTCGAAGTGTGCTAAAATGCACATCTCACACCAGCCACAAGGTTTAGTGATTTGAAAAAGCCTTATTTCAAGTCAATATGGTGAGAACGAACTCACAGGAGATGACGATGAACAAGATTGCCAGACTAGCCGCCATTGGTGCCCTCGCACTGAGCCCTGCCCTTTCAGCCGGTTCTGCTCATGCGGTGAGCGCCAACTTTACTGAGGCTGCGATCCAGAAGATCAACTGGGATGGTTTTCAGACTTGTAAGGCGCAAGGCGATACAGGCTACACCGCAGTAGCACGCGGCATTCATAGCGCAGGTGGCGGCGGAACGTTCCGCGGTGGCTTCAATGCTTTCCAGATCCGGACCTGTTTTGAAACAGCTGCAAAATGCGAGAATTTTCTCAATCGCATCCACCACAAAGTCGCGAATATCGAGAACTTTCATTACATCGGCTGCAAAGCACGAGGATAGTTAAAGATAAGGGGCTTAGTGAGAAGGTTGATACACCATGAGACAATCACATTTTAAAAAGCCCCTGCTAGCAATTACGCTGGCACTTAGCACATTCGCAGCAAGCCCGTCTGCGTTTGCTTCCGATTCACATTATGGTGGCGCACAAAGACAAAACGCAGAAGGCAGGCAGGCCTGCAATGCACTGCTTAGCCAGGGCGGGTCGTTTTGGGAAGCAAAGGTACGCGGCAGATTTGAAAGCGGCTCAGGCGGCAACATAAATCGCTTTACGGTTCGCAACTGTTTCAAGAGCCGTTCAAACTGCGAGACTTACGTACGGCGGATCGGAAACATTATCTATCCGATTGAACAAATCTATTACGCAAGGTGCAAAGCACTTAGCTAACGTTATCCAAGAGACCGGGCGGGCCCGGTCATTACGAAGAGCCGGGTTGGTCCTCCTTGGATCAACCCGGACGCATTTTCAGGGCAAGCGACCCGATGGACTATTGCAGGAATGGATTGGTTTGGCGTTCTTCACCCAGCGTTCCACCGGGGCCATGGCCGCACAGAAAATTGACATCATCGCCAAGCGGCAGAACCTTGTTCTTGATCGAGGCAATCAACTGGTCATGATCACCGCCGGGAAGATCCGTTCGCCCTACCGACCCGCGAAACAGCACATCACCCACATGAGCAAATTTGTGAGCTGCTGAATAGAAGATCACATGTCCCGGCGCATGACCCGGGCAATGGTACACCTCAAAGTCTGCGCCTCCGATTGAAACGGTCTCGCCCTCCTCCAGCCAGCGGTCCGGAGTACAATTCTTCATTGTATCACCAAGGCCGTATTTCTGGGCAGTTTCTTCCACGCTTTCGCAATTCGGCTTATCATCAATATGCGGACCAATGATCTCAACCCCAAGAGCCTTTTTGAGTTCCATTGCACCACCCACATGGTCCAAATGGCCATGGGTCAGCAGAATGTTCTCAACCGTTATCCCCGCTTGCTCAATCGCTGATAGAATGTTCGGCACATCGCCACCAGGATCAATGACTACGCCCTTCATCGTGTCTTCATTCCAGATCAGGGCGCAGTTTTGTTGAAACGCAGTAACAGGAACAATTCCGATTTTAAGTTTGACCATAAAGAGTACTTTCAGAATAAAAAAAGGCGGCACACTGATGTACCGCCTTTCTGAACCATTTTCAAAGGTGGATTATCTACCTTTAAGAAGCATGCCTGCAATGCCAGTTAGTGCACCACCGCCAACAGCGCCGCCGCCGATATTGCCAATCAGGCTACCGATATCAAGGCCAGTACCAGCGTCACCAGTAGCTGCACCTGCAGCGCCACCAATCAGTGAGCCAAGCGCTGAACCACCAGCGATACCGCCAATGCCACCCGCAAGAAGCTTCGGCAACATGCTCATGGCTGCCTGCTTCAAGATACCGCCAGCAATGCCGCCGCCGACCATGCCCGAAACAGCTTGAATAATAAGTGGTAAAATTGCTTCCATTGATTTTCTCCCTCAAGTCACGCAATGAACAAAGTACAATCAAACAGGTTGTAACGACCATCGCCACACCCCTATTCTATGCAACCCATAGCGCAATTCTTACGTAAAGTAACCCCTTAAGGAAACGTTAATCAGAAAAAATTTTGGCCGAGATTCTCCCAAAACTTGCAAAATTACGCCTGCAAATGCGCCCTTACCGCCTCGTCATAATCGTTCATCAGATCAAGAGAGATTTGGCCCGGGGTAAAACGGTGCTCTCCGATTTCCGAAACTGGCGTCACTTCAGCGGCCGTACCGGTGAGAAAACACTCTTCAAAGCCATCAAGCTCTTCAGGCATAATCGCGCGTTCAACCACCTCAATTTGACGTTGCTTGGCCAAATCCACAACCGTTTGACGTGTGATACCATTGAGAAAACAATCAGGCTCAGGCGTATGAATAACACCGTCTTTAATAAAGAAAACATTGGCGCCCGTCGCTTCTGCAACACGGCCACGATAGTCCAGCATCAACGCGTCTGCATATCCGCGCTCCTCAGCGGCATGTTTGGAAAGCGTGCAGATCATATACAATCCGGCAGCCTTCGCAAAACAGGGTATGGTCGCCGGATCAGGTCTACGATAAATCGCATTGTCAAGACGAATGCCTTTAATGCGTTCTTCCGGTGCAAAGTAGCTTGGCCATTCCCATACAGCGATTGCCACATTGATCTTGTTATTCTGTGCAGAGACGCCCATCATTTCACTGCCACGCCAGGCAACAGGCCGGATATACGCATCAGTCAGTCCCTGCACTTCCAGCGTATCTTCGCAAGCCTTATTGATCTCATCCGGTGTATAGGGAATTTCAAACCCAAGCTCTTTGGCAGAAAAAAACAAACGGTCGGTATGCTCTTGCAGCTTAAAAATTTTACCGCCATATGCGCGCTCACCTTCAAACACACTGCTGGCATAGTGCAACCCGTGGGTAAGCACATGGACTTGCGCATCAGCCCATTCTACAAATTTACCGTTATACCAAATTTGGCCGCCCATTTGATCATAGGAAACGCCTGCCATTGTTTTTCTCCAAGTCGAATACGCACCATAGCGCTCATTTCAGATAAAAGACGCTATGCAATGAATAAATTTATGTCAATAGTACTGACATATTTTTCATTTTATGTCACAGTGCAACCATGACGGAAAGCAAGACAAAAGACATGAAAGCCGTTGATAGCGACGAAATTGCCAATCTTGACGTAATCGAGAGCCTGTTTTTCGCCTATCGTGACTTCATTGAAGACCCTGATAAAATCTTGTCTGAATACGGGTTTGGGCGGGCGCATCACCGTGTTCTGTTTTTTGTTTGCAGGCAACCGGGACTTACAGTTGCCGAGCTGCTTGCCATTTTGAAGATTACCAAACAAAGCCTCGCCCGAGTTCTCAAACAAATGTTGCATGCAGAATATATTACGCAAATTGAAGGCAGTAATGACCGGCGCCAACGGCTCTTATATCCCACCGAAAAGGGGCGCGAATTGGTGCTAAAACTCTCCAGTCCACAATCCGACCGCATTTCCAGAGCACTTTCATCCATGGACGAAACACAGCGCGATCAGATTCTGAATTTTCTGAAACTGATGCGCGGCAACAAACGATAACACTTCGTTATTTGTGATAGACTGATCAAGGACTATGATGATGTTGGGCACCGATATCTGCGAAACGGGTAAGGTTGAAAACCGGATGAACGAAATCACCAGCACGCTGGATGCACCTTCGGATGATGCGCCGCACATCCTTGTTGTGGATGATGATAGTCGGCTGAGAAGCCTTTTGACGCGCTATCTCACGAACAATGGTTTCCGCGTTTCAAGCGCCAGTGATGCAGCTGAAGCGCGCAGACGTTTGTCAGGACTGCAATTTGATTTACTAGTAGTTGATGTGATGATGCCGGGTGAAACCGGTATAAGCCTCACCAAGAGCCTAAGTGGCGAGAGTGAAGTGCCAATTCTCCTATTGACCGCACTTGCGGAAATCGAAAACCGGATTGAGGGGCTTGAGGCCGGTGCTGACGATTATCTGGCAAAACCGTTTGAACCCCGCGAACTTCTTTTACGCATCAACAGCATTTTGAAGCGCACGGTGAAACCGGAGGAGCCTGCTATTGAGCAGGTGAGATTTGGTGACTTCCATTTTTCTGTAAAACGCGGTGAGTTGACCCAGGAAGGAAATCCGGTTCGATTGACAGATCGGGAACGTGAAATCCTTACTGCTTTCGCATCCAAGCCCGGAGATACAGTCGCGCGTCACGAGTTACTGGGCAATGAATCGGGTTCCGGAGAAAGAAAGATCGATGTACAGATCAATCGCCTGCGGCGAAAGATTGAAGAAGATCCTGCAAACCCAAAATGGCTTCAAACGGTGCGTGGTATCGGATATCGCCTGTGCGTAAACTGAGCACAAGAATTCTAGGTTAAATTATCCTCTGACTCCCCATCTCTGATAAACTGTTATAAACATGGCAAGTGTAATGCGATGACGGGTTATTTGCGTTTTGACAATAGAAGAATCAGCACCGAAAAATCTTCAGGAACAAACGCTGCGAAAGCGTTCGTTATGGAGTCGTTTTTCCCGTTGGGTTTCCCGGAAAATGCCGAAAGGTCTCTATGGGCGTTCGCTGCTGATTATCATTACCCCCATGGTATTGCTACAATCCGTTATTGCTTTCGTCTTCATGGAGCGTCATTGGCAACTGGTCACACAACGTCTTTCGCAGGCTGTGACGGCAGATGTCGCTTCTATCATCGAGGTATTGGAAAACTATCCGCAAGATCCTGAGTTTGCTCAGATCACAGCCATTGCGCAAGAAAAGCTGGATCTGACGATCTCAATCCAACCGCCAGACCCATTTCCACCTGTAGTGGGAAAGCCCTTCTTCTCATTGTTGGACAACACGCTTAGGGCAGAGATACAAAATCAGATCGGCAGACCATTCTGGATCGACACTGTTGGCGATTCAAACCTGCTTGAAATCCGGGTCAGATTGGAAAAGCCGGAAGAAAATGTTCTACGTGTTTTTGTACGCCGCGACCGGGCCTATGCATCCAACTCCCATATTTTCCTGATTTGGATGTTTGGCACATCTCTGTTTCTCCTCATTATTGCAATCTTGTTTTTGCGCAATCAGATCCGGCCAATTCAACAATTGTCTCAGGCGGCAGATAAATTCGGCAAGGGTCAAAATCTACCGAGTGATTTCAGAATTCGCGGCGCAACTGAAGTCCGTCAAGCGGGGCTGGCATTCTTAAAAATGCGGGAGCGAATTGAGCGTCAGATCGAACAACGCACAGCAATGTTGACCGGCGTTAGCCACGATCTGCGAACCATTCTAACCCGCTTTAAACTTCAACTTGCGCTGATACGACAAACTCCGGAGATCGAAGAACTCCAAAACGATGTCGATGACATGCACCAAATGCTTCAGGGCTATATCGACTTCGCGCGTGGTGATCAATACGAACAATCCGAAGACGTAGACGTTTGCGATGCATTGTTAAAGCACAAGATGGAGGCAGCGCTCCGCGAGAAAAACTACGAAGTCGACTGCGCCCAAGACATATCCTTGCACATTACATCAGAAGCGTTCTCACGCATGGTGAGCAATATCGTTACAAATGCGTTCCGCTACGCAGACCGTTTAGAGGCAAAGGTTAGTGAAGGGCAGCACCGCCTCACGATTACGTTCGATGACGATGGACCCGGCATCCCGGAAGAAATGCGGGAAGAGGTGTTCAAACCGTTTATGCGTTTGGATGAAGCAAGAAACCTGGATGAGTCAGGCACAGGCTTGGGCCTCTCAATCGCACGAGACATTGCCCGCAACCACGGCGGAGACATCAATCTATATGAAAGCCCGTTGGGTGGATTGCGCGTAATTATTACACTGCCGATCTAACCCGGTTAATGTAGTCGACCGCCGATTGGAACATCACGTTCAACGGCAGCCAGAACAACATTCCCGTCTTCATCGGGATATCCAAGCGTTAGAACTTCGGACATGAAAGGACCAATCTGGCGCGGCGGGAAATTAACAACGGCCATCACCAAGCGCCCCATCAAATCGCCTTTGCTATAATTGGCAACGATCTGTGCAGATGTTTTCTTAATGCCGATCTTGTCGCCAAAGTCGATTTTAAGTTTCCAAGCAGCCTTCCTAGCTTCTGGAAATTCCTCGACTTCGATGATCCTACCAACCCGGATATCGACTTTCAGAAAGTCATCAATGGTGATTGGATCAGATGTTTCAGAAGTCATAACGGTTCCTCACGAAAGTTCTTCAGATCGACGTTTTGCAGCAGCGATGGCATCATCGAAGAGTTTTGGCATCCCGCTCTCCCCCATCAAAACTTCAAGCGCTGCAGCCGTCGTACCACCGGGTGAGGTAACATTTTTGCGAAGCGTTGCCGGATCATCATCCGACTGACGCAAAAGTTCTCCAGCACCTGAAACGGTCTCGCGTGCAAGGGTCATCGCAAGATCTTCCGGCAAACCCGCCTTTACACCAGCAGCAGCCATACACTCTGCTAGATGGAACACATAAGCAGGACCACTTCCTGAAACGGCAGTAACCGCATCAATAAGAGCTTCATCATCCACCCACTCCATATGACCAATCGCTTGCATCAACTGACCAACGCGCAACCGATGTTCATCGCTCGCTTTATCATTCGGGCATCCGACAGACATTCCTCGCCCCACCAAAGATGGCGTGTTTGGCATGACACGAATGGCGGCCGGATGATCAAACGGCGCAGTTAAAGTCTCTAGCTTCGTTCCTGCTGCAACGGAGACGATCACTGTGTCTGCGCCAACCAAAGCAGCGAGGTTCGGCAGGACGTTTTCCATCATTTGAGGCTTCACCGCGACAAGCAGAACATCCGTTTCCCCAAGACCATCGGCAGAATTTTTGCAACCCACATTCATCTCAGAGAGATAGTCTACCATAGTTTGCGAGGGTGAGGGATCGATTACCGTGACGTGCTCAGGGTTCATCCCATTGGCAAGCCAGCCGCGCAGCATGGCACCGCCCATATTCCCCGCACCAACAAGTGTAACTGTGAAGTCCATCGAGATCTCCCGTATCGGGCACACGCCTGCCCTACAATTTGAGAGAAGCTTTACGCGTTTCCTCGCGTTTCGAAAAGAGCTGCATCAAGAGATTTTTCCGCAGTATTTCCAGCCCACACAACAAACTGAAAAGCCTGATAGTAACGCTCACTTGCATCAAGCGCGCTCATCAGCAGACATTCAAGTTGCTCACCAGTTGGAATAGCACCGCCATTCAGCATCAGGGTTTGGCGAAACATCACCGAACCCTCGTTTGCCCAAATGTCAAAATGCCCGATCAGAAGTTGTTCATTGATCAGTGAGAGCAAGCGGGTTGTCTCAAGAATTCGGCTGGGCGGAACTTTCATGTCAAACGCGCAGGCAAGATGCAGGGCCTCGAAATCCTGCATCCAGGAAAGCGAAACATTGTAGTCCGTCCAAACGCCGGCAACGGAAAGACTGATCTCGTCTTCGGTTGAACGCTCAAACTCCCACTTATTGTGGGCGGCGACATGTTCAATCATGTCCACAGGGTTTAATTCACGCTCCAGCTCAAGTTCGGCCAATGCCATATTCTGATATTCCTCGTATCCCATTTGTCACACGAATGAAGAGCGCCGATTACACATCGACAAGAAAACGACACTCCCCGAATTGAGCCTTTGCCCAAACCCGCGGAGTGTCAGGCCCGCCGCGAATCATCCTGTAATTTCAGTGTATAACGGTGACTCAGCAAAACCAGCCCAAGGTGATTCAACACCTCGCTGATTCTGTGGAGAAGCCTTGAATCAAAAGATTCACGTTTCGGCGTAAGGGATTCTGCGAATTGAGTTTTTTAAAACTTATTCACTGGCAGAAAAAAAATTTGAAATTTTCTGATTATTTCTTAGCTGATGCGCGCGTTCTGGGTTTCGCTGGTTTTTCAAGCGCTGCAATGCGTTTTTCCAAAGCTTCCACAAGGGATTTTAGTTCTTCGTTTTCCGCGCGCGCTCGGCCCGCCATTTCTTGAACCGCTTCAAATTCTTCGCGCTTCACGAGGTCCATATCAACCAGAAAGCGTTCAGCCTGCGAACGGAACGCTGTTTCCGCCTCACGCTTCATGCCCTGCGCGGCACCGGCAGCATCTGTCATAAGTTTTGCGAATTCATCGAAGATACGGTTAGGGCCCTGGTTCATGGTCTTGTCCTTTGTGTTACACTCTTCACATATAGACTGAGGACCTCATTTTCAACATATGCGTCAGGTGACAAAGCGCCTCAAACATGCGAAATCGAATTTCACGTTTCTTAGGTAAATTGACCGTTCATGCTCAATACACTCACTGCTCTTTCCCACCCGCAAATTGATCCGGTTCTGATTTCGATCGGACCACTGCAAGTGCATTGGTATGGCGTTGCTTATGCGGTCGGGATTTTGTTTGCATGGTGGTACGCCAAGAAACTGGTAACGACGCCACGCTTATGGGGTGAAGGCGGATCACCAATCACAGAAGAACATCTCGATGATTTTCTCGTCTGGGCCGTAGGGGGCATTATTCTAGGCGGGCGTTTGGGATATATTTTGTTTTACGACCTGCCCACCTATTTGGACAACCCACTGGCAGTCTTTGCGGTATGGCAAGGTGGCATGAGTTTCCACGGCGGTTTAGCTGGCATCACAATCGCCATGATCCTGTTCTCAAAACGAAACGGTTTCACGCCATTCAGCATGTTTGATATTATCGC
>CALLHT010000279.1 GCA_938009335.1 uncultured Rhizobiaceae group bacterium | reverse complement strand
TATGGAATCAGATCCTGATACGCTTACTGATCCAATCCTCGAACTTAATCTCAAGGATGCTGGTATTGCCAATGTGATCTGGGCGACCGGTTACACGCAAGATTTTAGCTGGTTGCAGGTTGATGCGTTTGACGAAAACGGGAAGCCGAAACATGAGCAGGGTGTTTCCTGTGTCGATGGCGTGTATTTTCTTGGCCTCCCGTGGCTTTCAATGCGTGGCTCTTCTTTCATATGGGGTGTTTGGGTGGATGCCCAAAATCTTGCCAAACACATTGCCGGTCGTGGTAAGACTTCGGCAGTCTAGGTGCGATATCAGATTGGTAAGATGACCTCGTTAGAAATTCTCAAAGATTTAATAGCGTTTCCGACAGTCAGTGCGGATTCAAACCGCAGCCTGATAGACTATTGCGCAAAACGCCTTGAACATGCAGGGGCCAAAGTCAGCATTATTGAAGATGAGAGCGGAGCCAAAGCCAATCTCTACGCAACCATTGGCCCTGAAGACAAGCCGGGCGTTTTGCTATCCGGTCATACGGATGTGGTGCCGGTTGAAGGGCAAAACTGGACAGTCCCGCCGTTTGAGCTCACGGAGAAAGATGGCAAGGTTTATGGCCGTGGAACCACGGATATGAAGGGATTTCTTGCCTGCGCTCTTCATGCCGCCGATAAAGCCTCAAGCCGTACCCTGAAAACACCGCTGCATTTTGCGTTTTCTTACGATGAAGAAATAGGCTGTGTTGGGGTTCGGTCCATGATCGATATGCTGGCAAAGGCGCCGTTTGTTCCGCAATTCTGTATCATTGGAGAACCCACCTCTATGGGGGTTGCGACAGGTCATAAGGGTAAGACCGGCTGCCGTGTTACATGCACCGGAGTGGAGGGGCATTCAGCGCTTGCGCCGGAAGCGCTTAACGCAATCTATATGGCAACCGATTTGATCAATGAAATTCGCGCCATTCAGGATGAGTTGGAAACCAGCGGCGCCCATGATGCGGACTATAGTGTAGAATACACCACGCTTCATGTTGGAAAGATTGAAGCCGGGGTTGCGCTCAACATCGTGCCAAATTCTGCAAGCTTTCTGTTTGAGATCAGGAACCTGCCAGATGATGACCCTGACCAAATTCTAAACCGTATTCGCAATACGGCAGACAAGATGGTTTCCAATTTGCGGAAAAGGTTCCCGCAAGCTGACATTGAGATCGAAATCATCAATTCGTATCCTCCCTTGAGCACTGCAGAAGATGCGGAGGTCGTGAGTTTTGTAAAATCGCTGACAGGGCAAAACGCAACGTTCAAAGTTGCATTTGGCACTGAAGGCGGTTTGTTCTCCTCTCGCCTCGGCATTCCCACCGTTATTTGTGGGCCAGGTTCTATGGCGCAGGGACACAAGCCGGATGAGTTTGTCGCCATTGATCAACTCAATCAGTGCGATACCATGCTGGACACTTTGTTGGATCGGCTCGCAACCGGCATCTAATCAATTTTCGGCAATCCCGGAACAGCGCCAGCTTCGATCTGTTCTTTCATGTGCTCATAAAATGCCAACACAATACGCGAGCGATGGTCAGATTGCTTTGTCGCAAGACCTAGCATCAAGGGTTCAACTGCATCGGAAAGAGGAATGACGTTAAGGGGTTCTCCATCGGGCGCCTGACTTACAGCTGTTTGTATATTGGTCATGCCGAAGCCGAAGCCATTGGCAACAAGACTGTGTGCAACAGACATCTGCGTGGTGCGCTCCGCCACATTCGGGCTGGCATTGGATGCCTTAAAAACCGATAGAAAGTATTCCCGGCTGAGCGGCAAGTCCAGCAGGACAAACGGCTCACCTTCGAGATCTTTCAAAGATAATTGAGGTTTGCTGGAAAGCGAATGTTTGTTTGAGATCATCACGTGAGGTCGTAAGCCAATCAGCTCTTCAAAGGCAATATCCTTGGGAATTTCCATATTATAGGTAATCGCGACATCAATTTCAGCCTGCCCAAGCATGCGCAAGAGATCAACCTGATTGCCTTCTCTTAAGGAAACGGACGCGCCGGGATAAGCCGCTTCGAATGATCTGCGAATTGATGCGCTGACCATTGGCGCGATGGTCGATAGAACACCGACGCTGATGGGGCCGCGTGCACTTTCAGAAATTTCATTGGCAAGATCGATGAGTGCGGTTGCGTCGCCGAGTATCCTCTTAGCTTCATTGAAGACGCGCTGTCCTCCGGGGGTAAGCGAAAGCCCTTGCGCGTGATGGCGCACAAATAGCTGCACGCCAAATTCATCTTCCAACTGGCTTATGGCTGCTGAAATGGAGGGAGATGATACGTTAACCCTTAGCGCGGCCAATGCAATTGTTCCAGCTTCCCCAACTGCTACAAAATATTCAAGCTGCCGAAATGTGTACCGTATTGCCATGTAACTTTCTCGCGCAGCCTTGCTGGCAAATCAAGAGTAATCATAGCCTGATTTGTTTGTGCCAAATCAAGTCTAATACATAGCCTGCTTTATTGATCCATTGTTTGTTGCTAAACGCATTTTAGGTGGTATTTTCTTTATTGGATTTTATCAGGAGTGACGCATGAGCGATCCGGTTTTGGAATTGAAAAAGAACGTTTCCGTTGCTTTTGAAGAAGCGCAGGCCATGCCGCCTTCTGTTTACACTTCTCCTGAATTTATGGAGCTCGAACTCAAGAATATCTTTGCCAAAGACTGGTTTTGCGTCGGGCGTGCCTCTGCCCTGCAAAACTCCGGCGACTATGTAACTCTGGAACTGGCCCGGCAGCCCATCGTGGTCATGCGCGACGGCAATGGCGATTTGAGGGCGTTGTCCAATGTTTGCCTGCATCGCATGTCCACACTTTTGGAGGGACGGGGCAACACTAAAACAATCGTCTGTCCCTATCACGCGTGGACCTATAACCTCGATGGCTCCCTTCGCGGGGCACCTGCCATGAACCAGAATGACGGGTTTTGTAAGGATCGCTACACTCTGCCGAAAGTGCGATGTGAAGAATGGCTTGGTTGGGTATTTGTGACGCTCAACCAAAATGCAAATCCAGTGAGCAGTGAACTTTCTAAAGTTGAAGAGCTCGTTGGCGATTATGACATGGTCAATTACACCGAGACTTTCTTTGAGACCCATGTCTGGGACACGAATTGGAAAGTGCTCGCTGAGAATTTCATGGAGAGTTATCATTTGCCAGTCTGTCACGCTGGCACGATTGGTGGGCTTTCCAAACTGGATGAAATGATATGTCCGCCGGGGGAAGATGCATTCAATTACCATACCATTCTTAAAGACGATTCCCTGAAAATTGCGATGGCTCACCCGAACAATACGCGGCTTGAAGGGGAACGTCGCCGTATGACCTATTTGCTGGCGATTTATCCAAGCCTGCTGATCACCTTAACACCAGGCTATTTCTGGTATCTCCCGTTGCACCCTGAGGATGTGGGCAAGGTTCGCATCGGCTTTGGCGGCGGGATGTCGAAAGACTATGTAAATGACGCGGATGCACAGTCGAATTTCAAGCAGCTGAAAACGTTACTTGATGAGGTGAACGTGGAAGATAAAGGGTGTACAGAAAAGGTCTACAAGGGATTGTGTTCTGCCATGGCTGCGCCGGGTCATCTGTCGCATCTTGAGCGGCCCAATTATGACTTCGCCCATTATCTTAACAATCGTATGCAAGCAGCCGAATAGCGTTCGAAAGGGATAAAGTTGACCCATACCCGTATTCGCAAATTTAACACAGGCGAGACTTACCCTGAGCAAAATCTCGATAATGATCTTTGCCAGGCAGTGGTGACCCATGGTGGCAAAACCGTTTGGATGCGGGGGCAATGCCCGCAAAATCTTGATGATGCTAAAAACATCGAGAGCCATGATCCGGTGGATCAGACCCATAAGGTCATGCAGAACATTAAGCAGTTGATAGAAGAAGCAGGTGGTGAGATGAGCCATCTCGTCAAGGTTGTGGTTTACATCACGGATGTTCGTCATCGGGAAGCTGTTTATCGGACCATGGGTGAATACATAAAAGGGGTTCATCCTGTCTCAACTGGTCTCGTGGTCCAAGCTCTCGCGCGGCCTGAATGGCTGGTTGAAATCGATGCGACTGCAGTCATTCCAGAGGATGGTCTCTGATGACGTTTTCCGTAGTCGCCCGCTGTGCAGAAACCGGTATGTTCGGATTAGCCATATCCTCTTCTTCACCTGCAGTTGCGGCGCGCTGCGCATATACAAGAGCTGGCGTTGGTGCGGTAGCCAGCCAGAATATTACCGATCCGACTTTGGGCCCTAAAACATTGGATCAAATGCAGCAGGGGGCAAACGCTGCGGATGCAGTTGCACACGTAAAATCTGAAGCTCACCATATTGAGTACCGACAAATTCTGGCGATCGATAAAAATGGTAATACCGCCATTCATTCCGGCGAAAACTCGCTGGGTATATGGACGGATGCAGCAGGCGTCGACGTGATTTCTGCCGGAAATCTCTTGGCAAATAAAGATGTGCCAAAGGCGATTGTTTCTGCGTTTGAAGCAAGCTCTGGTCATCTTGGAGACCGCCTGATCGCGGCAATGAAGGCCGGCCTAAACGCTGGTGGTGAAGCAGGGCCTGTACATTCTGCCGGATTACAACTCTGCGACAAACACGCGTGGCCGGTTGCAGATCTTCGGTGTGACTGGACTGAGGAATGTCCAATCGAGGCAATTGCAACGGCGTGGGATATCTACAAACCCCAGATGGATGCTTATGTTCAACGTGCTCTGGATCCGCGTGAGGCCCCAAGCTATGGAGTTCCAGGTGATGAATGAACGGGTTGCTGAACTCAAACAAACACTGATTGAAACAGCGCAAGCCCCTGCAGATGCGCCTTGGGGGTTGCCTGGCAGATTTTATGTTGATCCTGACTATTTTGAGCATGAATTTGAAACCGTTTTGCAGGAAGGTTGGCACTGTGTGTGCCGCTCGGATGAACTACCAGAAACCGGCGATTACCTTACGTTGGAACTGTTAGGCGAACCCGTCATCGTTGTTCGCGATGCCACAGCTATGAAAGCGTTTGCTAATGTTTGCCGGCATCGGGGCATGCGATTGGTCGATGGTTCTGGCAATGCCAAACGGTTTACCTGTTCCTATCATGCATGGATGTATGGCACGGATGGAAACCTTCTTCGTGCTGGGCGGATGAAGAATGCCAGTTTTGATCCGAAGACGTGTAAACTTGCGGAGTTTGCCTGCGTTGAGCGATTTGGGTTTGTCTATGTTTCCCTTTCTCAGTCTCCGCCAGATATAGACGAAGAACTAGAAGGGCTTGGTGCCCTGATTGGATCCTACGAACCAGAGAACTACAAGATTGTTCATGCCGGGGTGGAGGTTTGGAAAACCAATTGGAAGTGTCTCGTTGAGAATTTCATGGAAGGCTACCATCTCTCGGTAGTCCATCCGCAAACTCTGCATGATTATACGCCAACAGGCTTAAGCCGGAAGGGGCCTTCGGGCAAAGGGTTCACGAGCTACTTTGCCAATTACCCGGAAGAAATCGAGTCACGCGGGCATGGAGCGAAAAACCTTTCAGATGAAGAGCGTCATCGTTCAACGCTATTTTCTGTATTTCCAACGCAGGTTGCCAGCATTGCAGCAACGCTTCTGGTCTCGCTTTCCATAAGGCCTATCAGTGCTGAAGCAATCGAAGTGCGGTGGACCATGTCCAACTATAAGGACGAACTCGATCAAGAGACCATCAAACAGCGGATTGATCTATGGACAGAGGTGAATCGGGAAGATCGTGAAAAACTGGAGGCCATGCAAACCTCTTTACGCTCTGTGCATGCAACGGGTGGTCCATTGGCTGAGCCGGACTATGAAGGCACAATCCACGATTTTCTGCTTTGGTTGGCTAGACACGCAAAGCTCTGAGCAGAAATTAATTGCGATACAGATCAATGGTGCGCCTGGGCGGAGAAACTTCATACACTTGTATTGACGCGGCAACAGCGAGCGAAACGCGAGCCGGGCTTTCGCCCGCCCCATCGGAGCAGCGCGTGAAACGAGCTTGCGTGAGATCAAACAAATCCGAACGCATTTCGCTACGCGAATTGCGGTTGGTGCCCCCGCCGTCATC
>CALLHT010000278.1 GCA_938009335.1 uncultured Rhizobiaceae group bacterium | reverse complement strand
AGGCCAAACCACCTGACTATAGTGTTCCATATGAGCCAGAACACCCGCAGCATTTGCCGTTGTGGTCGTCATCAAGAAATGATCATCTGCCAATCGTGATGTTGTGCCATCATCATATACATAACCATCTTCGCGCAGCATCAATCCGTAACGCGCTTTGCCGGGCGCAAGCAGCTTCCATCCGTTAATATAAAGACGGTTCAGGAACTCGGCAGAGTCTGGCCCGAAGATTTCAATTTTGCCCAATGTCGAGACATCACATATGCCAGCTGTTTTGCGAACCTGATCGCTCTCGCGCCAAATCGCAGACATGATGTCTTCACCGTGCTTCGGATAGTATTGCGGACGAAGCCATTGGCCTGCTTCCACAAAAACTGCTCCCAGCTCTTCATGGCAACGATGCATCGCTGTGCGACGAACCGGCTGGAAGGTCATACCACGTTCATGACCAGCAAATGCACCAATTGCCACTGGCGAATAGGGTGGCCGGAAACGGGTCGTACCTACTTCTGGAATAGACTGCCCACGTGCTTCGGCAAGAATTGCCAGACCATTAATGTTTGACGTTTTGCCCTGATCCGTTGCCATTCCAAGAGTTGTATAACGCTTAGCGTGCTCAACCGAAACATAGCCCTCTTGCTCGGCCAATGTGATGTCTTTTGCACTTACATCATTCTGGAAATCGACAAATGCCTTGCCATCGCCCGGGCAACGCCAGACAGAATGGATTGAACCATAATCAGTTTCATCTGATTTTGCCGCAGAACTTAACTTACCTGCCTTAGCACCGGCAGCTTTTGCCGCTTCATGTCCGGCGGCATTTCCTTCCACCAGACAATCCGCAAGCGCGAAACTTCCTTTGGAGGCGCCCGCAGAACGTTCTGCACGAATTGGCGTTCCCGGAACAAAACTCTGAATCTCATCCTTCCAAACTGGTGCAGCACCAGTCTGACTGACCAAATGCACGTCAGCAGAATGCCCACCGGATACCGCAACAACATCGCATTTCACTGAACCGAATGGTGAACCATCCAGTCTTTGCAAAGAAAGCGAACTGACACGATGCCAGCCATGCGCGCGCGCGGGCAATATTCCGAATTCAACCGGAATTCGCTTTTCCATGAAATATTGGGCAGCATCAGAACCCTCAGGACGCGCGTCATAGATTCCAGTGACATCAACACCGTTCTCTACAAGTACTTTTGCAGTTTTATATCCGTCATCATTGTTTGTGCAGATCACGACTTGGTTGCCGGGAATTACCGCAAAGCGGTCAACAAAACGGCGCACCGCGGTAGAGAGCATCACACCCGGCTTGTCGTTATTATCGAACACCATAGGACGCTCTTGCGAACCACAAGCCAAAACAACTTCTTTAGCGCGGATAGACCACATGCGCTGACGTGGTTCATGATTCTCTGGCACAGCCACATGGTCATTCACACGTTCAAGAGCCGCCATAACGTTATGGTCATAATACCCAAACAAACATGTTCTGGCCATCACCGTCACATTGTCCATCTTGGCAAGTTGCTTTTCAGTCTCACCAATCCACTTTGATGCTGCCTTGCCATCAATCATATCGTGATCAAGTGATAACTGACCGCCAAAGAAAGAATTCTCTTCAACCAGAATGACACGCGCGCCAGTTTTTCCTGCAGATAAAGCCGCTGAAAGACCTGTTGGCCCCGCACCTACAACCAAGACATCACAATGCGCATGCGAGTGTTCATAAGTATCGGGATCCGGATCGATTGCGGCACGACCAAGACCAGCAGCATTGCGAATAATTTTCTCGTAAATAGGCTCCCAGAAAGATGCCGGCCACATGAATGTTTTGTAGTAAAAGCCAGCTGTGAGAAACGGGCTGAGCAACTGGTTAAACGACAAGAAGTCAAACTTCAGAGATGGCTTAGCATTCTGGCTTTTTGCTTCTAGGCCTTCAAACAATTCAGCCATGGTTGCGCGGGTGTTAGGCTCACGCCGCGCACCCGTTCTGAGCTCGACAATCGCATTGGGCTCGTGGCTATCAGCTGAAAGCGTTCCACGAGGTCTATGGTACTTGAACGAACGCCCCATAAGGTGAACGCCATTGGCTAACAGAGCGGATGCAAGCGTGTCTCCCTCAAAACCTTTGTAAGGTTTGCCATCAAAATGGAACGTTATTGGTTTGTCGCGGTTGATCTGTCCGCCAGTCTCTAGACGATATCGCTGATACATTATCGCCTCCCTTTTGCTGCGCGGGGAACAGGCAATTTATCCTGTGGGCCGCCACATGCATGAATTTCGTGTGTCAGTGTGTTGCGAACAACCTTTACCCATTGGCGGCAACCGCCAACGTGGTGCCACCATTCAGTGTGCCAACCTTTCGGGTTTTCGCGCACATAAACATAATCAAAATATTTGGCTTCCGAAGCATCTTCTTTCGGGCGGACTTTTGTAGCATCACCTTGATATTGAAACTCTGCTTCGTCGCGTTCGCCGCACCAGGGACAGTTTATTCTATGCATGTTGCGTGCCCCCTACTGTATCCATGGGCGCGGACCCACGCCCTTTTCATCAATCATGCGGCCTTCTTTAAACCGCTCTATTGTGAACGCTTCATTGAGTTCATGTGGTCGGTCCTGTGCAATCGTATGCGCAAAGCACCAACCAGAAGCAGGCGTCGCTTTGAAGCCGCCATAACACCAACCACCGTTTAGGTAGAGATTCTTGATAGGTGTTTTACAGATGAACGGAGAACCGTCGAAGCTCATATCCATAATGCCACCCCAATGGCGTAACATTCGAACGCGGCCAATCGCTGGCATGATCGCCATACCACCTGCCATGACGTGTTCCATCATGGGTAGGTTTCCACGTTGGGCGTAGGAATTATAGCCATCAAGGTCGCCACCGTATACGAGGCCACCCTTATCCGATTGGCTGATGTAGAAATGCCCTGCACCAAATGTGACAACCGTATCGATAAGCGGCTTCACACCTTCTGAAACAAAAGCCTGAAGCACATGGCTTTCAACTGGAAGATCGTTGATACCGGCCATTTGAGCGATCTTGGACGTATGGCCTGCAACCGCCATTCCAACTTTCTTACCCTTAATGAAACCGCGATTGGTATCAACACCAACTACCTTGTCACCTTCAACGCGTATGTTGGTTACTTCGCAGTTCTGGATGATATCGACACCCCGACTATCTGCACCGCGTGCATAGCCCCACGCAACTGCATCGTGGCGAACTGTTCCACCACGTCTCTGCATCAAGCCACCCTGAATGGGGAACCGGGCGTTGTCAAAGTCAAGGATCGGAACCATTTGTTTCAACTGAGCCGGGTCAAGCAATTCAGCATCAATGCCTGCCATACGCATCGCGTTCCCGCGCCGGGCAAACGCATCGCGCTGTGGGTCTGAGTGAAACAGATTGATCACACCGCGCTGAGAGACCATCGCATTGAAGTTGAAGTCTTGCTCCAGGCCTTCCCACAATTGCATCGATTTTTCATAGAAATGCGTATTCGGCCCAAGCATATAGTTTGAGCGGACGATGGTGGTATTGCGCCCCACATTGCCACCACCAATCCAGCCCTTTTCCAGCACCGCGACATTCGTGATGCCGTGTTCTTTTGCCAGATAATATGCTGTAGCAAGTCCATGACCACCACCACCAATGATAATGGCATCATATTCTTTCTTGGGTTCCGGGTCCCGCCAGGCACGGGTCCAACCTTTATGACCCGTTAGCCCCTGCCATAGGACGGAAAGTGCCGAATATTTCATGATGAGAAATTAACTCCAAGGATAAGGGCTGTTTGAAACCGGATGCAGTTTGCCCTCAGCAAATCGCGAGAAGCGGAATGGTTCAAGCAGTTCCTGTTTTTCTCCAAGGATTTCATCAGCAATCAGATGGCCAACGCCAATCATTTTCCAGCCATGGTTTGAATCAGCAATCATCGCAACGTTTTCACGGAAGTGATCAATGACCGGGAAACTATCTGGCGTGAAGCAGCCAATACCACCTGAAGATTCTTTATGATACTTCGGCATTGTGCCTTCAAAACGCGCCTGACAATGGGCTAATGCTGAGACCCACATATGAGCGAATTCAGCTGACGCAACAAACTCTGGGCTTGATGGACCATACGGATCAATTGCAACTTCATCTACCGGAGTGTCGACTTTGTATGGTGATGCTCCACCCTGAATACCATTAAAGTGCCAGTCAGGTTTATAGTAGATGCCCCACATCTCATCGGTGACCTTTGAACCGTCAACTGTGGAATAAAGTGTTGCATCTGTATCAACATGGATAACCGGAGGCATGTTGCCATCATTGTCCATCATTACGGATGGGTCCACCTGGAGAACGCCTTCTTCTAACTGCCAGAAGCGCCACATATCTACACCATCGTGTGTTTTGCCTTGAAGATCTTTCAAAGTGATCTGTTTTGGCATATCGAGCATGTCCCAGAAGTCACGTGCCCATGGACCCGCGCCTACAATAACTTGCTCGCAAGAAATGTTGCCTTTATCGGTTTCAACAGCACTGACGGCGCCTGAACCATTTTCGGTAACAAAACCTTTTACGGTTACGCCGGTAATGATACGAACACCCATCGCTTCAACTTTGTCTGCAAGAGCATACATAGTTTTGGTTTGGTTAGAGTAACCACCACGTTTTTCATGCAGGACTGAAGTAATGCCTTGTGCCTGCCAGTCATTGAAAATACCTTTCATATATTCAGTGGACTTTTGCTCACCTTCAATAAACACACTCTCATAGCCGATTGCCTGCTGCTGCTCATAGATAGAGCCAACATCATCACGCATGGATTCTGACGAGATCTGCATATAGCCAACAGGATGATAAGAAAGACCTTCTGGATCACTCTCCCAAATATCAACTGAGTGGGCCATCAATTTGCGCATCGCAGGTTGGAAGTAGTTATTTCGTACAACACCGCAAGCCACACCTGAAGCACCTGCAGCAATCCCTGACTTCTCAAGAATAACGATATCTTCGCCAGAACCTTTTCCTGACTCTTTCAATCGTTCCGCCAAACGCCAAGCGCTGGACATGCCATGAATACCTGCACCGATGATTACGTATTTCGAATGTTCTGGGAAAGCCATCGTTCCATCCTCCTCAAGATTTGCCACAGCATGAGCAGCTTATACACTTTTGGAAATAATTTTCTGGACGCGTTGAGCAATAAATGAGACATATAGCTCAAGTTCACACAAGAATATTGCCAGAATGCCGCAGGCTCATTTCTCTTTCGTTTTGGTTCCCGGGTTCTCACTCGTTGCGTTTTCCTGCGCCATTGATGCGCTACGCGGGGCGAATCTTATTCTTGATCAATCTTATTATGACTGGGATTCGCTTAGTCCTGATGGGGCACACGTTATCTCCTCCAGTGATATAGAAGTGCCCACCATCTCTCTTGGCGAAAAGCCAGAAACAGACCTGATCGCCATTTGTGGCGGGGTAAGTTCACACACCTATGAAAATGACGATCTAACGAACTGGCTACATGCACAAGCTAAACAGGCCAAACGAATAGGGGCAATATCTGACGGATCCTACATTGCGGCTGAAGCCGGACTGTTTGATCACGTGCCATCCACCATTCACTGGCGGTGTCAGGACGCATATCGCGAACGGTTTCCAAACCTCGACATTAAAGCGTCAATGCTGGAAATATCCGACAAACGGTTCTCTTGTGCTGGCGGTACAGCTAGCCTTGACCTGATGCTACATTTCATTCGGGAAGAGCATGGTGGTGAACTTGTCAGCCTGATTGCGCAAAACTTTTTCCATGACACGGTACGCGATGGCACCCGAGAGCAGCATCTTATGAATGCATTCCGTATTGCTGGCAAAAATCCAATTCTTTCCGAAGCCATTCTTTTAATGGAGAGCCATCTGGAACAAAGGTTAAGTATTGCGCAGATTGCCGAGCGCGTGAATATCTCCAGACGCCAGCTCGACCGCATTTTCCAGCAAAGCATGAATAAGTCTCCCCAGGAGTTCTACCGCGACCTCAGACTAACGCGGGCGTCGATTTTGCTGGTCCAGACCAATATGAGTGTCGGTGAAATTGCAGTGGGATGTGGATTTCAAACAGCATCACATCTGGGTCAATATTTCAAACAACAATTTGGCGATACCCCCGGAGCCTATCGTAAATCATTCGGTGCATCGATATGAGTTAGCGCTTGACCTAATAAGCACAAAAAGCAACATCAATCGCATGACATTCGCAAGTTCAAGTTTAGCCTTTCGCGGCTCACTCTCCGTCTTTTTCAGTGCCGCATTATGGGGGCTGTTCTGGATACCAATGCGGTATTTCGATGAGTCAGGCCTCGAAACCATGTGGGGTGTGGCGGCAATCAATGTTGCGGCGGT
>CALLHT010000277.1 GCA_938009335.1 uncultured Rhizobiaceae group bacterium | reverse complement strand
CCTCGTTTTCTTTGTCCGCCATGTAGAAGCCTTTGGCAATTGGCCCGAGCAGATAGACGATGTTCAGAAGCGAACTCAGCATCAACACACCAATCATGACAATCTGGCCCGTATCTGCCGCACCCACCATCAGCAACCATTTTGACCAGGAACCACCCAATGGCGGCAGTCCAATGATCGACAATGCACCGATCAAGAATGCGCCATAGGTGATCGGCATGGCTTTCGCCAATCCATTCATCTGACTGATATTCGTCTTATGCGTTGCCACATAAATTGCGCCCGCGCACATGAAGAGCGTGATCTTTCCAAACGCGTGCATAGCAATATGAAGCCCGCCACCTATGACGCCCATAGACGTGGCGAGTGCCATGCCGAGCGTGATGTATGAGAGCTGACTGACAGTTGAATAGGCAAGTCGCGCTTTGAGATTGTCTTTCGTCATGGCGATGATAGAGGCCGCCAGAATAGAAAACGCTGCCAACCACATCAGCCACTCAGAGGCACCGGTGGTCGAAAGAAAATCGATGCCAAAAATGTAGACACCAACTTTGAGTATCGAGAACACACCCGCCTTCACAACCGCAACCGCGTGCAGAAGTGCAGACACTGGCGTTGGTGCAACCATCGCTGCAGGTAACCACCGATGAAATGGCATAAGCGCAGCCTTACCAATACCGAACGCAAACAATGCTAGCAGGATCGTTGCAAGGGTTGGATCAACCTTGCCTGCAAGAATACCACCTGGAACGAAGTCCATGGTTCCGGCCAGCACCCAGGTCCAAACGACAGCGACCAGGAGCAGCGCAATCGATGCACCCATCAATATCCCTAAATAGGTCCTTGCACCTTGTTTTGCTTCTTCGGTGCCTTTGTGAGCAACCAGTGAGTAAGTCGCAATGGTGAGGACCTCGTAGAAAACGAACAGCGAAAAGAGGTTGGATGAATAGGCAATTGCAAGGGTGGAAGCGATTGAGAATGAAAACGCTGCGTAAAACCGTGCATGGTTCTTCTCATTATTGCCGCGCATATAGCCAACTGCATAAAGATGCGTCACGCACCAAAGGCCAGAAGCAATTAATGCAAAGAGCAGTCCCAGCGGCTCTATGTTGAAGGCTAATGAAAGGCCCGGCAGCACTTCCCAAAGCGTGAAAGGTTCGGTTGTTGTGTTGCCATTGTTCATCAAAATGGTGAGCACACAGGCAAAACTTGCAACCGCACACAAGAAGGTTATGCCATCGCGCAGATTGGGCCGGTTCTCGCCGTGCAATAGATTGCTGACGCAGGCAAGCAGCGGAAAGCCCATCGATAGGAGAATTAGAGCGTTGGTACTCATCGCACTACTCCCGCGCCCAGCAGCCCATCAGCAGCAGCCTTGGCGGCTGCATAGGTGAGATCAGTATCGATGCCGGAAATGATACACACAGAAGCCAACACCCACATCGGTATCAACATAGAATAAGGCACTTCTTTTGCTGTATTTCCTTCCGGCGCTTCTTTGAAATACAGAATTTCGACGATCTTCCAGACGTAGATAATGGCCAATAGAGACGACCCGACAATCAGGATCGCCATCCACCACCATCCCTTTTCGAGCGCTGACGTTACAAGCAACCATTTCGAAATAAATCCTGCCGTTCCCGGAACACCAATCAGGCTAAGCCCGCTGATGACAAACGCGCCACTGGTGATCGGCATCTGTTTGCCAAGACCCGCAAGATTGTCGCAAAAACTGCTGCCCTTGCGCATAACAAACGCTCCTGTCACCATGAACAGCGCGCCTTTGGTAATGCCATGATTAAACAGGTGAATGATGGATGCAGTAAGCCCGGTCACATTCAGGAGGCCGATTCCGAGAATCATATAGCCAACTTGTGCAACGCTTGAGTATGCAAGCAAGCGTTTCAGATCTTGCTGGAACACGGCGATAAGCGACGCTGCAAACATCGCCAGAACAGCAAGCGGAATAATGATCCAGGTGAGCGTATGCGTTTCGAACATAAAGCTTGGTTGGTAGACCGAAAACATAAAGCGCATCAGCACATAGATCGCTGCTTTTGTTGCCGTCGCGGCCAAAAATACCGTCACAACAGACGGCGCAAACGTGTAGGCCCGCGGTAGCCATAAGTGCATCGGGTAGATTGCAGCCTTCAACCCCATGCCAACCACAACAAATGCAAACCCAGCCTGCACAGTCCGGTTGCCTTCAAGATCGGCAATGCGGACGGCCATATCGGCCATGTTGAGTGTGCCGGTCGCCATATAGAGGAAACCAATGCCGATGACGAAGAAGGTCGCGCCAATCGTACCCATGATCAGATAGTCATAGGCTGCGGTCAAAGCGCGTTTGTCGCGCTCCGCACCCATGGCAATCAACACGTAGGTTGAGAGGGATGAAATCTCTAAAAAGACGAAAACATTGAACGCGTCACCGGTTGCAACCACACCCAAAAGACCCGCAAAACACAAGAGATAACAGCAATAGAAAAGCGTTTGGCTCGCCAGTCTGATTTCATGCGCGATGCTTCGTCGTGCGTAGGGTATGACGATGCTGCTGATACCGGAAATCAAAAACAGAACAAACGCATTCGCCGCATCAATCCGGTATTCAATACCAAGCGGCGGTGCCCACCCTCCCAGATGATAGGAGATGATGTCGCCATCGATCACCTGCAAAAGCAGATGCAACGAGAACAAACACGAGGCAATGCTGGCAAGTCCAGCCAAAAGCCAAGCGATATTACGATTACCGAAAAGTACGCAAAACGGCGCAGTCAGCAGGGGAACCGCAACGGCCAATAAGGGGAGATGCTCCGTAAATGTGAGCACAGCAGAAGAAGCCGGAGTTGCCATCAGGCGCGCCCTCCCATCGCACTGCCATGCTCTGAATTTTCCTCAGCCTGAATATGCTGCTCGATTTCCAGAATATCATCTTCTTCGATTGAGCCATATTCTTCACGAATACGCACAACCAAAGCCAAGCCCAGTGCCGTGGTTGCCACGCCCACAACAATCGCCGTGAGGATCAGAACATGTGGTAGCGGGTTAGAATACACCACATTCGGATCAATGTTCAGGTCCACCGGAAAAATCGGCGCCGTACCGCCCTGCACTTTGCCGATGGAAATATAGAACATGAATACGGACACCTGAAAGATATTCAGGCCGACGATTTTCTTCACATAATTGCCGCGAGACACAACAATATAGAACCCCGTCATCATGAGGATGATAAAGAGCCAATAGTTCAGGTGTCCGAGAATAAATTCCAACGTCATGGCCTACCAGTCCTCGTCATTGATGCGAGGCGGACGCGACGCAAACGCGTAGTAGATCGCGACCATGACGGTTGCCACCGCAATGCCGACACCAAGTTCGACGGCGATAATGCCATAATGCTGTCCATCCTTCGGGTAGGCGGCAAGTGCCGAATAATCAAGAAACGCTTTACCGACAAACAGGCTCACAACGCCTGTCCCGCCATATAGCAGCACACCGAATGCCGCCAGACGAATGACCAGCCACGGCGGCAATACCCGCTTCACTTTTCTCAATCCAAAGACAATGCCGAAAAGAATTAGCGCAGCCGCAAAAATCACACCCGCCTGAAACCCGCCTCCGGGCGAATAATCACCATGAAACTGCACATAAAGCGCAAACAATAGAATAGGAGGCACGATCAATTTTGTTATGACACGAAGAATGAGGTGGTGGCGCATCAGTCAGTCCCCTCCTCTTCTTCATCACGTCTTCGCGCAAAGCCGCCGATTAGAATGAGAACGCCAACCGCAGCGGTAAACACAACAACCGTCTCGCCAAACGTATCGTAACCACGATAGCTTGCGAGAATTGCAGTCACCACATTCGGCACGCCTGTGTCTTTGGGTGTGCGTTCCAGATATTGCGCAGCGACATGCGTTTGGGCTGGAGAATCTGCTGATCCAAAAGACGGCATATCCAGTGTTCCGTAAATCAGCACTGCACCCGTTACCACGACAACGAGCAAAGGTATCGGCGAAAATTTACGCGGCATTTTCTCTTTACGGCTGGTAAGCGCCATTGTTCCCAACAAGAGAACGGTTGAAATGCCCGCCCCTACAGCAGCCTCTGTGAATGCCACATCCACGGCATCAAGCGTTACGAACAACAAGGCGGATAACAGGCTGAAAACCCCTGACAACATGACTACGGCGAACAGTCTGCGCATGCGTAAAATAGCGAGCGCAGTTGTTACCATCATCCCAAACAAAACCAGATTAATCAGCACATCCATTAGAAGGATTTCTCCTCAGAGGTTGCGCCCATCGCCTTAGCTTCTTTTCCGGTTGTACCCGGCATCACTTCACCTTTAGGCATCAGGCCCGAAACAAGCGCCGCATTGGCAACCGCGTGACTGGCGGTTGGCCCTGTGATGAAAAGGAACACACCAATGAAGACGAGTTTAACAGCAATCAGCCAGTCTGGGCTTTGCATCACCATGCCTGCTGTCAACAGTAATACGCCGCCGGTATCTGTCACAGAAACCGCATGAAGCCGTGTCCAAAAATCCGGAAAACGCAAGGCGCCAATCGCGCCGATCAGCATAAAAACGCTGCCGGACACAATAAACGCCCACCCGAGAATATCTGCAATCAACCCGAGATCTTTCATGAACGCGCCCCGCGGTCTTTAAGCTTGCCAACCGGCGTTGGCTCACCATACGGCGTTGGCGATGTGTCACCTATTGAGCGATACCGGAAGTACTTGAGAACGGCTATCGTGCCAACGAAATTAATCAAGGCGTAGAGCAGCGCGATATCCAGAAACTCAGGCCGCCCCATCAAGAACCCAAGCACACCGATGAATAAAACCGTGTAAGTGCCGAATGCGTTGCCCGCAAGCACCCGATCATAGAGCGAAGGCCCGGCATACAGCCTCGCGAGCACAAGGCACATGCCAATGAAAAGCGCTATCGTTGCAACTAAAAACATCAGGCAACACCCTTTGTTTCAACTGCGGAAACTCTCGCATCCATATCTGCCAGTGCGTCCATGTCATCATCGCTGAAATCGAGCGCATGCACGATGAACTGATCATTCTCCGTCTCAACCGTGATTGTACCGGGTGTGAGGGTGATCGAATTGGCAAACATGACTTGTCCAATTTCGCTCTTGCAGGAAACGGGAACCATGAACAGCTTCTGCTTTTCAGGTTCTTGACCAGAGAGAATAAGCTTACTCACTGCAATGTTGGATTTAGCAATCTCGACCAGCAACCAAAGAATATATTTCAGGGTACCAATCGGCTTTAATGTGATGTCCAGATGCTCGCCATCGGCATCATCCATGCGTTTGGCAATCCACATGGTAAGTATGATCGAAATTACGCCGAATATCAGGATAAGCGGCTTGTCCCAAAGTCCGGACATCAAAAGCCAAAGGGCAGCAAGACCTAAAGCTCCAAGTAGTGTACGAACCATAACAAAACCAATCAAAAACTAGAGGCCTAAACCTACCGGATGGCAGGGATTTTTCAACCGCCGCCAAAAGAAATCAACATGAGAAATTCGCTATCCCAAGTTAGCACTTAAAATGGCAGCAGTTTCATCCGCGCCATCCATATCCAACTGGATGCCTGAACCACTTCTACTTGCAGTTTGATCAATGGCAGC
>CALLHT010000276.1 GCA_938009335.1 uncultured Rhizobiaceae group bacterium | reverse complement strand
TGCCTGTGGCTTTGGCGGGCGTATCTGATGTGCGAATTTCAAATCTTGGTGGAGTGGGGTCGGAGATACCGTGGCGGGAGATTTTTGGCGAGTTTCAGTCGACGAATATTGATTTTGTAACTGCTAAAGCGGTAATAACGGGCGCTGGCTTTCCAGCTGTTGGTGATACCGTTACATTCGAAGTTACAGTCACCAACAACGATGTTGATGAAGCCGAAATTGGAGCAACCCTGATAGATCTGTTGCCTCCCGGCCTGACGCCAACTGTCAACAATGGTTCAGTAACTGCTGGTACATATAACAGCAGTGATGGGACCTGGTTCATTCCAACCCTTGCAGGCGGTGCAAGTGAGACGTTGACCCTCGAAGGCATCGTCAACGCCGGTGAGCAGGGCAACACGATTACCAATACAACGACAGCAGCAGATAACATTGTGAATGATGAAACAAATACAACAGGCGATGTGCTTACGGCATCTGTTGAGGTTGCCAATCCGCTTTTGAGCGTTACCAAAGTTGCCGATCAGACCGTCAATGTGCCAGCCGGTATAGATGTGACTTACACTTATGCGGTCACCAATGTTGGCAATGTACCATTATCCAATATCAATCTTTCTGACATTCACAATGGAGCCGGAGCACCACCTGTTCCCGCCAATCCGGTTTTGGTGACCGATACAGTTCCGACAGGAGACAGCGTGGATACACCGGGTGACAACATCTGGGATACGCTTGCGCCCAATGATGTGGTGGAATTCCAGGGTGTCTACCAAGTACAGCAAGCTGATGTGGACAATTTGCAATAGGGTTTAGGCATTCAAGTCATGGTGATGCACTTCACCCTCGAAATTGCCAAAAGCCTGCTCTACATTCCTTTATTCGTGGTATTATATGAGCAATCTTAGACGTGAGGAAAGTTCGACATGAGAAAAACCGTTTTGACCAGGCGATCTCTATTGGTAGCAGGTGCTTCCGGCTTACTTTTGCCCACTATCCCGGCAACAGCTGCTGGCCTTGCACCTACGCCCACGATGCGCGGAGGAGCGAATAACTACCAACCGGGTGCTCCGATTGTTAAGCGAATTGGTGGCGGTGGTTTCTGGATGACTGGAACAGTACGTCGTGCCGGAGACGGGGCACCGCTATCCGGTCAACGCATTCAGATTTGGGCCCACACGACCGAGGGCTACGAAAGCGACCCGCAAAGCCATGGTGCAACGCTCACGAATAACAAAGGCGAGTTCCGTTTGGAAATGCCCCAGATTGTGCCAGCATTTGGTCAACCGCATGCGCATCTGGCCTATGATAGCGGAGACTTCGAAACTGTCTTCTTGCGGCCGGTTATGAACAGCTCTTCAGACACGACTCTGCATGCTGATTTCGTTTTGAAGCCGGTCTAAGAATATCGGGTGACGGGCAGGGTGGCAAAGAGATTAATTTGGCTAGGTCTTGCCGCTGCTATCATTTTTCCAGTCCTTCTTGCGGCCAATAGCCCGTTTCTTCAGTGGCGCGGACCTGTGTATATCATTGCAGGTTTCGCTGGTATTTTCGGCCTTTGCGTGTTGCTCATCCAACCCTTACTGGCGGGGCAAATGCTTCCAAACGTGTCGCCCATAAAAAGCCGCCGATTACACCAATGGGCGGGGGCATTTCTGATCCTTTCTGTTCTTGTCCACGTTATCGGACTTTGGTTTACCAGTCCGCCGGATGTGATCGATGTGCTGCTGTTTCGTTCTCCAACACCGTTTTCAGTCTGGGGTGTCGTGGCGATGTGGGCTGTGTTTGCGACTGGTGCGCTCGCAATATTCCGTAACCGATTGAGGATGAGACCGCGCAACTGGAAACGTCTACACTTGGTGCTTGGCGCGATCATTGTAAGTGGAACAGTAGTCCATGCCTTGCTCATAGAAGGCGCGATGGAGACTATTTCAAAAACACTTCTTTGCGCTCTGGTTGTTTTGGCGTTTGCAAGTGCTGCGGTGCGGACACGCGGATTAAGATGAAGATGAGTAGCCAACTCTAATAAGCGTGCTAGGCTAACCGCAGATAGTTGATCGGAGAAGGGTGATCTATGGAATATGACTATGTCATTGTTGGAGGCGGTTCTGCCGGATCGGTGATGGCCTCGCGCCTTTCGGAAAATCCAGACATCTCTGTTTGCCTTATTGAAGCTGGCGGGCAGGGCGATGATATCTTCATCCGAGCGCCAGCGCTTGTCGCTGCCATGGTTTCGGGTCGACCAAAAATCAACAATTGGGCATTCCATACCGAACCGCAGGCAGGCCTCAAGGGACGCTCCGGGTTTCAACCTCGCGGCAAAGCACTGGGCGGATCGTCGGCCATCAACGCGATGTTGTATGTGCGCGGTCATCCGAGTGATTATGACGATTGGGCGAACCTGGGGTGTGAGGGATGGGACTGGGACTCCGTCCTGCCATATTTCCAAAAGGCAGAAAATAATTCGCGAGGTGCAGACGCATTGCATGGGGCAGGCGGCCCGCTTCAGGTGGGCGATCAATCTGAGCCAAGACCACTCGCGCAAGCCTATCTGGATGCTTGTGCGCAGATGCAATTGCCGCAGACAGATGACTTCAATGGCCCGAACCAGGAAGGTGCCGGGCTTTATCAGGTGACGCAGTTTCATAAGGGTCCAAAACGTGGCGAGCGGTGTTCGGCAGCTGCTGCCTATTTGTCTGAGGATGTGAAAAAACGGAGTAATCTTACGATTGTCACTGGTGCTCACGTTACGAAAATCATAACTGATGAAAAACGTGCTGTTGGGGTAGAGTACATTCTGAAAAGGCGCGCTGAATCGGTTCGTGCAAATCGCGAAGTGATACTTTCCGCTGGCGCATTCGGCTCTCCTCAACTCCTCATGCTCTCGGGCATCGGACCGGAAGATGAGTTGAAAGCCCATGGTGTTGAGCCGGTTCATGTGTCTGATCAGGTAGGCAAGAACCTGCAGGATCATTTGGACTATATTCTCTCCTATAAATCCGAACGCAAAGACACCGTTGGCCTTAATCCGCGCGGTGTATGGCAATTGCTGCAGGCGGGTTTCCAATGGAAGAGAGATGGTTCCGGCCTCTTTGCCTCTCCCATGGCGGAAGGTGGCGGTTTCTTCCGCACATCTCAGGATTTGGATCGCCCTGACATTCAGTTCCATCTGGTGATCGGCATCGTTGATGATCACATGCGCAAAATTCATTTCTCGCATGGCTTTTCCTGTCATGTCTGTGTGCTGCGTCCGGAGAGTAAGGGCCATGTGGGGCTGCAATCGTCTGACCCGAAAGCGCCGCCACGCATTGATCCGAATTATCTGAGTTCTGACAAAGACCTCGAAACGCTGAAAAAAGGTGCGCGGCTGATGCAGCAGGTCATGGAAACGCAAGCACTGGAACCCTGGCGCGGCAAATGGCTTTATGCGCATGATGGCAGTGACGCAGCGCTTGAGGCGGACATTCGCGCGCGCTCGGATACGATTTATCATCCGGTTGGCACATGTAGAATGGGCAGTGATAAAGATGCAGTGTGTGATCCGCAAGGCAGGGTGCAGGGGATGGAGGGTTTGCGCGTCGTCGATGCTTCTCTCATGCCGACGCTGATTGGCGGCAACACCAACGCCCCCACCATCATGATGGCAGAGAAAATAGCGGCTGAAATGATGAACTGAGGAAATCACTCCGAGGCTTTATTTGTTTTCCGCCAGCACATCCGTGCTGCCGTCCGCGCGCGCACAGGCGTCTCGGCTCGTCGCTTCGCTTGTCTGTCGGCTAACGGCGTCGCTTCGCTTGCCTTCACTGCCACGGAGGGCTGTTCAATCAGAGAATGAGCCTTTGACAAATCAAGGAACACCCAAATTCTGAGGTCTCTGCTCCCATGCGTCCTTTTCCCAATCGCGGACGAGGCCGTGGATTTCACGTAAGATTTCGTGGGATGGTTCGGTTGATTGTTTGTTGGAGCCGGGAGGAATGCCTGGGCGGAGGGGATGACTTGGCAAAGAGCCGCGCAAGGGGGCACCCGCAGCGGGAGATGAAGAAGCCCCCGCGGGAGCATGCTCACGCTGGGCCATAATTCTGGCGAGGCGCTTTGCTTGTTGGGGAAGTGTGTTGAGTGCGTGGTCGAGGGCTGCTAGGCGTCTTATTAGTTTTTCCGTGCTTTGTTTGTCTTCCGCTTCGCCATCCGGCTCGCGTCCGTCTCTCGACGGCGCCTCTGGCTTGTCTGTCGACCAGCGGTTCACGAACTGCGCCGCGCTTTCGCGCAGGGCTTGAGCCTCTCGACGGCGCTCCGCTTGTCTGCCGGCTAACGGCGTCGCTTCGCTTGCCT
>CALLHT010000275.1 GCA_938009335.1 uncultured Rhizobiaceae group bacterium | reverse complement strand
CAGGACAACAGTCGCGAAAAGGTATTCAACGCCGTGCTGCGCGACAAGCGACACCATGACGACCGCCAGCGCGCCGGTCGCACCGGATATCATGCCCGGACGCCCGCCGAAGATTGCTGTGATCAGCCCGACAATAAAGGCAGCGTAAAGGCCGACCAGCGGATGAACGCCCGCAACGAAAGCAAATGCAACTGCTTCCGGCACAAGCGCAAGCGCGACCGTTAGGCCTGAAAGAACTTCAGTCTTGATGCGGTTGGCACTTGGAAAGCCTTGGCTTCTGCGGTTCTGCAAGCCAACAGAAACGCGCTCGGCAAAAGCCGAAAAAGTGGATTGAGTGGACATGGAAGTCTTTCAAACGGGAGGAAAGGTAAACTTACGCTCGCGTTAGCACGGGTGTTGTGCAATTCCAACCGGAAAGATGGGGTTTATTTATGTGAGCGGCGTGTCAGCGCACGTATAATTTTCAAGAATTAAATTGCATATTTTACAAAATGTATTCAATGAAATTAAACAAATTTCTGGTACTTCCGTCTTTCTTAGAGCTAGGGGGTAGTTAAATGACAGTCTCTAAAGAGAAAAATCATCCAGAATTATTGTATGATAGCGTGGGTGACACCGTCTCCTTTTTCTATTGGAATGTTTTTAAGCAGAATGCCTTTTGGCTTTTCTGCTTGTTTGTTCCCTCTTACATCGTTTTCATATACTTTTCTTACGACTACATTAGAGGTGGCATCATAACACGCTGGGAAATGTCAAAAATGCTGAATGTGGCATTCTTCACATTACTTCCAGCAGGCATGTTTTTGAACCGGGTGCTTTACTATCACGCCTACAATCTGATTATAAATTTAGCCAATAATTTTTCTACGCCTTATAAATTGGGTGAGAAATTCGACGATTTTCTAAGTGAATCTGTAAGTTTTTTCTTCAAGTTTTCTGTTCCATTCATAATCATATCGATCATACTTTATTACGCTCTTGAGCAATCCAGCACACCATTGTGGCTTTTGGTTACAACACTTTTTTGGGTCGTATATGAGATTGCCTGTTGTACATACGGATTGAGAGTTACTGCATCAGTAAGCCGTGGTTATCGTGTGCCCTCAGATTGGCGTTTGGATGCTTCTATTGCTTTTCTTAAATCCAATATCAAGCAGGTGATTTCATACGCAGCCATGTCAACGATTTGCTCCATGTTGCTAGTCTTTTTTTGGACGCAGCTTGTGAAAGTCTCATCCTTTGTCGCTTTAATCTTTATGCTTTTCGCCGGATCATTATTTGTGATCTTTCGTGCAACATTGCATGCAAAGTTGCTGGTGAATACTGACTGGAATTTTGTTGCGGACGATTCGCCTGTTGGTGACGCTAGTTTGGGGAAATTTGTTAAGAAAAACTTTGCTCTGGGCTCAGGAGTTCTCGCACTTGTTCTGATGTTTGTTGGTTACTCTTCCTATCAAGATAGCAAGTACTCAGATGGTCGGCTTATTCCTGAAGCAATTACTCCGACCGAAAGAGAAGCAGGAACACTTGATTATACACTGATAGACTGGATTTTCAGAGACAAAAAATACTTTGAACATTGGGCGCTGCGTATCCCGGAGGATGCCGCTGTCACTTTGCCAACAGATGTGAAATCGAAAGGTTACAATAGCAGACTGTCACTTTATCTGAAAATGCCGGATATGGGTTTCCTTCCTCAAGGCCAAGATAGATTTGATAAAGACGTAATGCGCGTATCAATCAACGCCCGACATCAAAAGTTTAAGACCAGTACTCGTAGAGGCAATAAGACGATTGAAGTCGGGTTTGCGGGCACTCGCCACCATTTGACCTGTGTTAAAGAGAAACAAATTACCAAGGGCTTTTTCCAGATGCGTGATGCGACCGCTGAGGAAATAAACGCTTACGGTTCTTCCTATAAGCATTACTTAAAAGACAAATGCGGTTATTCTGCAGGATATACAAACTTTGCATACTACAATGATGCAGGCGATCTTCTGGCAGCTGGAAAATGCTCGCTGAAGGACTTTTTCAAAAGCAATAATGCATCTTGTGATTTCAGAGTTTGGTTACCACAGGGCCGCGATGCGTATGTCTATCTAGCGCCGAAATATCTAAAAGACTTTCCACAAATTTATAAACGTCTGGTCGCAAAAATAAATGATGCGACTATTGTTGAGCATTCGACAAACCTTAAATGGCGGCCATCCAAAAAATTCGAGGAAAACTCGATAGCTGAAAATGCAGCTACTGCGTTACCCCGCGAAAAGACAAAAGAACCGGAACCCCATAGCCAGTATGGAGCGTCAAAAAGTAACCTGTTTAGTGATGTTAAAATTTCTTTGTCAGGATGTGAAATTCCTGCAGTGAATGAGAAAGATACATTGATATTGCTAGGGGCCTATGATGGTTCTGCTATGTCAAATGTAACCATATTAGGCCAAGACAAAGAAACAACCGCTGAGGAAATTTTTATCGGAGAAGGAGCAGAACCGATTTACCTAGTCATAACTTCATTTGACAATATGATTTGGCGAGTTTCCGGAGCAACTGCGCGGATTAGAAAAGTGGTTCTATCCAGTGCTTCGGGGCGTAAAAACGGGATAGTTGGCTCCGGCGTGACAGGCGTTCATCAATCCAAGGTAAGCTTTTTGCGCAATCCAGAAAATTGTATTCAATATTTCCGGAAAAGAGACAGTGATGAGGCTGAGCAAGCTAAGGGTATTCTTCGTTCAATTACGGGTCGAAACCCAGACCAAATTATAGGGACCGAAACACTCAATTTTGCTAAATCAAATGGTTTGTATGGCGATATCATAGGCCGTTCACGAGCGCAGTTAATTGAATTCGATCCAGCTGACGTCGTTTCAGAAACTTCTGCAGAATTGTATGAGGTTTTGCCGGGAGAGGCTGGATTGTCTCAACTAATCAGAGAGGGTAAAATTGAGCGCGTCGAACCAAAACGATATAGGGATGATGAATTCTTCATCAACGAGAAAATAAGATTTCCCACCGGGCTATACGGCGCTAACAGCGTGACATTTTATATTTCAGAAGATGTACCCAGACCTATTGGTCGTCCGGGGCACTCAACGGTTTGTTCAGTTGAATACAGGCGGGATATATATTCAGACAGGCTTTGCAATAATTCTCCCCCTGAACGCAATTAAAACGTCTCAAAGGAAAAGGGTTGTTGTTTCATTATAGCAATGACCGGTGCTATCCGTTTCTTCCAACAAACTTACCTACCCGTAATCCTGTAAATACTGCCATCGCCATCATTCGTCACAATCCAGAGTGCGCCGTCGGGCATAAATCTCACATCGCGAATGCGGCCGAGCTGATCTTCAAATAGTCGTTCTTCTCCGGTGACTTTATTGCCCTCGATGGTCAAGCGAACAAGTGCTTCTCCGCGCAAGGCGCCGACGAAGAGATTTCCCTTCCATGGTAGAATTGCTTCGCCCTCATAAAAGTCTGCGCCTGAGGGAGCGATGGACGGATCCCAAAAATAGATCGGTTGTTCCAGCCCGGGGGCGGATTTTCCAACGCCAATCTTGCTGCCGGAATAGTTGCGGCCATAGGAAATTTTTGGCCAGCCGTAGTTCTTGCCCGCTTGCGGGATGTTGATTTCGTCACCGCCTTTTGCACCATGCGAAATCGTCCATAGTTCATTGGTGTAGGGGTTAAGCGTTGCCCCTTGCGGGTTGCGATGTCCGATAGACCAGATTTCCGGCAGGGCATTCTTGCCGTCATTGTTCGGGTTATTTTTGGGGATTGAGCCATCGGTATTGATGCGTATGACAGAGCCTGCCGGATCAAACGGGTCTTGCGCGCGCGGTTGACTGCCACGATCTCCAATCGTGAAATACAATGTTCCGTCTTTTGCCTGCACAATCCGCGAGCCAAAATGCCTGCCGGAGTTGTTTTTTTCAGGCATGGAATAGAGAGTTTTTACATCTTCCAGCCTTGGCTTATTCCCAACGATCAGCGTTGCACTTGCCAGAGCTGTGCCGATTTTTCCCAAGGTCTCAGCATGTGAGTAGGTGAAATAGATCGTGCTGTTCGACTTAAAGTTCCGATCAAGGATGACATCCAGCAATCCGCCTTGGCCTTTGGCTGCGACGTCTGGAATATTCGCAATCGGCCTTTTTTTGGAAGGCGTCTTTGGATCAAGAAGAATCATTCTGCCATCGCGTTCCGTTGCGAGTAGTTTCCCGTCAGGCAGCATGGCAATCGCCCACGGCGTATCCAGTCCGGAGAAGACTTTCTCAAGCGAGATGGTTGCCGAATCAGTTTTGACAGTAAGTGCTTCATCAGCCACAGCTTGAGCGAGGTTTGAAGCGCCGAATGCCGATACAGTCGCTAAAATCAGCAGATAGGTTGAGAACTTGCGTAAATACATCTTATCAGGTTAGACTCCTGTTACACTTTCTTGGAAAGAAGGTAGGGCAAAATATGGATGATGGTAGTCAGACACTATGCCTAGATGCGGAGGAAGTCCGCATATTGGAGCATCGCGAAGCGGTAGATTTGGGCATTCCCCATTTCAAAGCGCATTTTAGCATTTTTGTTCCAGCTCTTTTAGTAAGCGTACTTTATTTGGCGTTTTGGGCTTTTTTGTTCTTTACAGGGAATTCTGGCGGTTGGGTGGCGCAGTTGTTTATTGCCTCACTTGCAATCGTTTTGCCGCTTCTGTTTGCCGCGACCTTTTTGCGATATCAAACCATTCGTGCACAACTCATTGATGATATGTTGATTTATCATGCCGGCTGGCCAAAGGATGCGGCGAAGTACCTGCCGATTGCCAAGATTGTTTCAGTGGATATGCATCAGAGCGTTATAGACCGTGCTTTTGGAAGCGGCGATCTCATTATTGTGGGAAGTGATGAGCAGGTGATTAAGCTTGAAAATCTGAAATCGCCTGGTGAGTTAGTGTCTCTAATCAGTTTCAGAATATCGTAGGTTACAAGCACAAATTTGGCGGCAGCGGGGACACGAAAGTTTACCTCAGACTGTTTTCATGTCCCCACTGCGCCTACTCGCCCGATCGGGTCAGGCGTAGCTCTGTGTTGGCAATTGTCTCGCAATGGAGATGTTGATTAAAGGGATGTGATGATGTTTTCCCTTACCCCTGATAAAATGTGCTTGCTGTATGCAGCGAAGACGCAACAAAAGCTGTAAAGGAAACAAGCGCAATCGGCAGGTTCAGATTTCCATGACGTTCTGAAACCCAGAGAATGAACCCGTGTTTGCGTTGTGACGTATGATTAGGGATATGTAGCCGCATATGCCTGCCCCTTTGCCTTTGTCGAGAAATTCACCCAAACTCGATGTGAACGAGATTAGCCCGTTTTTCGGCAAAGATTGGGAAAAAGCTTGTGCTTTTCGCGGTCATTCTATGGTGTAAATGTGGCGGTAGATGACGTTTAGGAAGTCATGAAACCAATTCGTTTCAACACGTTAGATAAGCCTTGCGCGCCTTATTTTGGCGTGTCACGCTCAACGCAAGGCATAAAGCCAAGGATAATGTCAGCAATGCTACGCTTATTTCAGCTTATCATTTTTTTTGTGGCATCGCTTGCCAATAGTGTGGTGGCAAATGCGGATGATTTGTCACCGCCACCGGAGGCACCACATTTGCTTGTTGATGTGTCTGCAGGTGATGTGCTTTCCAGCGAAAAGCCGCATGTGAGATGGGCGCCCGCATCACTTACCAAGATGATGACGGCCTATACGGCATTTCGTGCGCTCGAATTACAGCATCTGAAGCTGAATTCTCCCGTTCGCATTTCTGAATACGCCTTAAGCCAACCGCCAACGAAGATGGGATATCCTGTAGGGACGATCCTTACATTGGAAACGGCTCTGAAGATTATCATGGTCAAGTCTGCCAATGATATTTCTGTTGCAATAGCGGAAGGGGTAGGGGGATCAGAAGAACGCTTCGTTGCATTGATGAATTCCCATGCGCGGCGATTGGGCATGACAGATACGCGGTTCGTCAATCCGCATGGTCTTCACGATCCAAAACAACATACCAGTGCTTGGGATATGTATGTTCTCACTCGCGCATTGACCGAGGAATTTCCTCAGTATGCGTCGTTTTTCGATATTCCCGCTGTGCGTGTCGCTGGGCGTCGATTGCGCAATCACAATGCGTTGCTTCGCCAGTTCGAAGGTACATCGGGTATGAAAACCGGATACGTTTGCGCCTCTGGTTTTAACGTGGTGGTTCGAACGGTCCGGGAAAACCGTGAGTTGGTTGCTGTCGTATTTGGCGGGCGTTCCGGGCTTGCGCGTAACGTCAAAACAGCGCAGCTTTTATCAGAAGGGTTTGCTGGTCTTTACGAAAAAAGCAGTGTCACCCTGAATGATTTTGATGACGGTGCTGATGTCAGCAATATCCCGCAGGATATCACACGACGTGTTTGCCCCGGCAAATACGCTGCCCGTGTAAAGCCGAAAAACAGGCCGTTAGAAGCACCAAGCGCTGATGACTTTGATGCGATTGATACTCAGGTTTGGATTGATCGAAAAGAAGCGAAGGAAGCAGAGGAACGGGAAGCCAAGTTTGCCAATGTTAAACTGCTTCCAACCAAACGGCCGGAATACAAGAAACCTGAAGTTGTTACAGCAAGCGCTACAAGTACGGTGGATCTCGCTAATACTGACAAAGGCAGTGTGAAGGACGACAAAATCCCGGAAGACCGGCCGCCAAGCCTTAGAGAGCTTGCGCAACTTTACCTCGTGCCACGTAAAGATTTGAAGGGGGACGAGGTGTTGAAACTGGGCGGTGCAGTTGGACCTAATCCATTCGGGATCAAACATACAGATGGTGGACCCTACAAAGCGCCGATTCCTGTTCCTGAAAAGCGTCCGACACTTGATTTGGTGAAAGTAGAGGAATAACACTTTCTCTTGGCCAGTTTCGGTCTTTGATCCAAAATTCTCCGGAGACATCCTATGGGCGTGGTAGCCAACCATCTTTCAAGAGTAAAACCCTCTGCAACAATTGCTGTGTCACAAAAAGCGCGAGACCTGAAAGAAGCAGGTCGCGACGTTATTGGCCTAGGCGCAGGAGAGCCGGACTTTGATACGCCCGATCATATTAAGGCGGCCGCGATTGATGCGATCAATCGTGGGGAAACCAAGTACACGCCTGTTCCCGGCATCAATGAATTGCGCGAAGCGATTGCTGCCAAGTTCAAGCGAGAGAATGGCCTTGATTATAAGCCTGAGCAAGTGATTGCCAGCACGGGTGGTAAGCAGGTTATTTACAACGCTTTTGCTGCTACGCTGAACCCGGGTGATGAGGTTATTATTCCTGCACCTTATTGGGTGAGTTACCCTGACATGGTTCTTCTCAATGGCGGAGAGCCGGTATTTGTGGATGCAACACTTGAGAATAATTTCAAGATCACCGGCGAACAGCTCGAAGCGGCGATCACACCAAAGACCAAATGGTTGTTGTTTAATTCACCGTCTAACCCATCTGGTGCGGCATACAATTATGATGAGTTGAAAGAGCTCACGGATGTTTTGATGCGCCATCCACACGTCTGGGTGTTGACCGATGATATGTATGAGCATCTTTGCTACGACGGGTTTGAGTTTGTAACGCCAGCTCAGGTGGAGCCAGGGCTGTATGATAGAACACTCACCATGAACGGTTTGTCGAAGTCTTATTCCATGACTGGTTGGCGGCTTGGCTATTGCGCAGGGCCGATGGAAATCATCAAAGCAATGACATTGATCCAGGGGCAATCAACTTCCGCTTTGTGTTCAATTGCTCAATGGGCAGGTGTTGAGGCGTTGAACGGCCCGCAAGAGTTTATCGACGAACGCCGGAAGATCTTTCAAGAGCGCCGCGACCTCGTCGTCTCCATGCTTAACCAAGCAACCGGTATCAATTGCCCGACACCCGAAGGCGCGTTCTATGTGTATCCTTCGTGTCAGGAATTACTCGGTAAAACTTCCCCCTCTGGTAAGGTGATTGAAACGGACGAAGACTTTGTCACGGAACTGATTGAAGCAGAAGGCGTTGCGGTTGTGCATGGAAGTGCTTTTGGCCTGGGTCCCAACTTCCGAATCTCTTATGCAACGTCTACCGAAGATCTAACGGAAGCCTGTTCTCGTATTCAGCGGTTTTGCGCAAGTTTGCGGTAGGTGCGAAAATACAACGAATTTGGAAAAAGTGGCGTGGCAGTAAGGATATTGGCAGGTTTCTAAGTTGATATATTTCAATCGGGAACATTTTGGTGTAAACGAAACCAAACAATAATGGTGGCAGGCGTACTAGCGTGAAGAAATTACTAGTTTCATTTGCAGCTTCCTTTGGGCTTTTGGCTGGAGTTAGCGGTGCTCATTCGGCGGACATTCTTGATCCAACGCCGGTTGCACAACAACAGGCAGCCGTCGATGGTTTGAATTTCGAGTTGAGTGTTTTGGGCGGAAGCCTGCAACGCAACGTTCTTGGTTCTGCTTCCAACGTCATGTTCACGACCTCTGTTGCAACACCTATCCCTTATTTTTCAGAAAGCTTTGGCGCTCAGGTTGACCTTGGTGTTGGCATTTATGACGGTGACTTTACGAGTGCTGCTGCCGGTCTTCATCTGTTTTGGCGTGATCCTTCTGTGGGTGCGATCGGTATCTATGGTGACTGGGGCTATGTAGATCCCGAACATGCAGGCCGTGTAGCGGGTGAATTTGCTTTCTATGATGGCCAGTGGTCACTTGATATTTTAGCCGGTATTCAATTCGGGCAGCATGTGTTCACCGATTTTGTGGATGAAGTTGATCTGTCTTACTACGCGACAGATAATACACGTCTTTCAGTCGGTCATCGTTTGACATCGCGTGGTCATGTCGGGAACTTTTCATTCGAGCATCTGGTCGATGATGGCGATTTTTCCGGCTGGAGCGTGTTTGGCGAGATCGAAGCCGGTGAAGACAATTATGTCGGTGGGTTTGGCGGGTTGCGCTATGCCTTCGGCAGCAATGGCGGTTCATCGCTTATTGAGCGCGATCGTCAATCCAGTGTAAATGTGCGCATTCCTCGTAACTTGGCCAGTGTGTCCCAATGTGGTCTGCTTGATACGCCAATTCCTGAAACGAGCTTACGTTCAGCGATCAATACACTTTGTGCATCTGAGGAAGAAATTAACGGCCTCAGCTCAAGTGGTATTGCTAAAATTCAGTGAATTTTACCAGTCTGATTTTTATAACACAGGTGTGAAGACTTGTTCATTGTAGCTTCATAACCACTGGTGCATGTTCATGCCTAAATCAGGGAGCTGTATTTATGCATTTTAAGCGCAATTTTGTTAAGAAAATTTGGGATTTGCCTGATCATAAGGCAACATCTGAAGATGTATTTCTGAACCGCAGGCAGATTGTTAAAGGCCTTGGAATGGGCGGTCTTGCCATTTCCGCTGCAAAACTGGGCCTGCCAACTGAGGCCCATGCAAGCGAGGGGGATCCAAGTGCATCGCTTTATCCTGTAACTCGCAACGAAAAATACACGCTTGGTGAAGGTAGAACGCTGACACCTGAGCGCATAAACACGACTTACAACAACTTTTATGAGTTTGGATCACACAAGCAAATTCATGCAGCCGCCCAGGCGTTGAAGATACGTCCTTGGGAAATAGCGATTGATGGTGAAGTTGAGAAACCGATGACAATTGGCATCGATGATCTCCTCAATAAGATGCCCTTGGAAGAGCGCTTGTATCGCTTCCGCTGTGTGGAGGCCTGGTCTATGACCGTGCCTTGGTCCGGTTTTGAAATGTCAGAACTGATCAAGCTCGCGCAACCAAATGCAAATGCGAAATATGTTCGCTTTGAAACATTCCAGGATGAATCCATCGCGCCGGGGCAAAAACAGTTTTGGTATCCGTGGCCGTATGTTGAAGCAATCACGATTGAAGAAGCCATGAACGAAATGACGTTTATGGTAACCGGTGCTTATGGGAAACCTGTCCCCAAACAAATGGGCGCGCCGTTGCGTCTGGCACTTCCATGGAAGTATGGCTTCAAGTCGATCAAATCGATCAAAAAGATTACGTTCACAAACGAACGCCCGGTGAGTTTCTGGGAAGAATTGGCAGCGAAGGAGTATGGGTTCTGGGCGAATGTGAATCCAGAAGTTGCCCATCCTCGATGGAGTCAGGCGACTGAGCGTGATCTTGAAACAGGTGAGCGTATACCGTCTGTGATTTACAATGGTTATGGCGAACAAGTCGCTGATCTTTATAAAGATCTGCAAGACCAACCGCTATTTATGTAATTTTCTCGAAAAAGAGCCGGGCACGTAGCCCGGCCAAAAATTGATGAAGGTACCAACCACTCGACCTTCAAGGGTAACAGTCAGGATCCTCGTTTGCCGGGAGGAGAGAAATAACAAACCGAATCACCCAACGCTCTTCCATAATCGGGGCGCAAGCGAATTTTGACAATCTGATGGCAATTTGAATGTTTGGTTTTGCCTAAAAAACAGCGTTTTTTGGTGGAGATTGGTGAAAGTGTTGTATTTTTATCACTTTTTTTCTGTGAACTGGTCGAAAATGTGGAGACTTGTCATCAGGTCGAGATGAGCGCCGCCGCCATTCTTGAATAGAGTAATTTCATCTGCCGATGTTCTGCCAGCTTTGTTTGAGCAGAGATCGTAAAAATCTCCCAACACATCTTCTCGTGAAATTGTACCAGCCTGTAGAGGTATCTCGATCTCTCCAATATGACCGAAAGTGGTGTCTTTAGAATCGACAAAGATAGATGATCTCAAAAGCAGATCATCATGAGCCTCGCGCATGTTCGGCTTGAATGCGCCGATCAGATCAACGTGTGTGCCGGGCTTGAACCATCCGCCTTGTAAAATTGGATCAACGGTCATGGTCGCGCTGGTGACAATATCAGCTTGTTGGCAAGCGCTTGCGAGATCATCGGTTACTTCAACTCCGGAAATTCGGTCACTTAGACTTGTGCAAAGCGTTTCAGCGCGTGCCTTTGTACGATTACAGATGATGAAGCGTTCTATGCTTGGAAAAACCGCATGGTATGCCTCTATGATGGAGGCTGCCACAGTTCCAGCTCCAACCATCACATGCGTTTTGGGTTCGGGATTGGCGAGCAGGCGTGCACCCAACACTGAATCACCGGCAGTTTTCCATTTGGTGACCAGGATGCCATCTATCACCGCCTTAAGTCCGCCGGTCTTGCCTTCAAATAGCAAAACGCCACCCTGTATGGAGGGTAGGGGTGAGGGGAGTTCTGTGTTTTCTGGAAACACACTCATGGATTTGATCGCCATCCCTAAGCCGTCAATCCAAGCGCCGCGGGTTAGCAGCGCATTGGGTGCTGATTGCAGTAGCAGATCACCGATTTCGGCTTTCTGACGTGCATGACCTTGTTGCATTGCATCTGCAACCTCAGACCAATTCAAAAGCGGGTCAGCGTCATCATAGGAGATAAATTTCATGGGTTAGTATTTCCAATGCCGCGCTTTGGATAAAAGGAAGTCTCTAAACACGCCCAAACGCGCGTTGTTACGCAATTCGCCCGGATAACAGAAATAGGTGTCAAACTCCGGCACCTCGATTTCCGGAAACATCTGAACCAATGCGTGACGATCTTCCACGATGTAATCAGGTAGCACTGCAATGCCGGATCCCTCTTCGCACACTCTACGAAGGGCGCGGAGATTGTTCACCTGAAACGCTGCATCGCGTGTTTTGCCGCCTTCCATGCCGGCTGTCAGTAACCAGTTTACACCTATAAGATAGTTAGGAGCGTTTTCGCCATAGGAAATGATCCGATGGTTCTCGAGATCTTCCAATTTCTCCGGCTGGCCATATCGCTTGATATAGCTGGGTGACGCGTACACATGTAGATGCACTGTGAAGAGGCGTCGTTGGATGAGATCAGGATTTTTAGGCTGACGTAACCGGATGGCACAATCAGCTTCGCGGGTGATGAGATCGACTTCCTCATCTTTTAAGATCAGTTCAAGTTGGACGTCCGGATAGAGTTCCAAAAATTCATGAATACGGGTGGTGAGCCAACCCGTGCCCAAGCCCACCGTTGTTGTGACTTTGAGTTTGCCTTCCGGCTTTTCCTGCGAATCGACGAGCTTGGCTTGAACCGCATCAAGCTTAAGCAACACATCATGGGCGGTTGAGTACAGCGTTTCGCCTTGCTCGGTCATTACGAGACCACGCGCATGGCGGTGAAAGAGAGGAACTTTTAAGTCCCCTTCAAGGCTGCTGATCTGGCGCGAAATTGCGGATTGGCTCAGGTTAAGCTTCTCGCCGGCATGTGTAAAACTGCCCGCTTCCGCTACCGCATGAAAAATGCGTAGCTTGTCCCAGTCCATCCCGTTTTCCTCCTGCCGCTTCTACCTCACTCAGCAGCTTCGCTTATCGTTTCGTGCTCGGCAAGGAATTTTTCGGCTTCCAGTGCCGCCATGCAACCCATACCGGCAGCCGTAACCGCTTGGCGATAGATATCGTCTGTGATGTCACCTGCCGCATAAACGCCCGGAATTTCAGTTGCTGTAGAATCCGGTGCTGTCCAGAGATAGCCCGAGTCTTTTTTCTTCAATTTGCCTTCAAAGAGTTCTGTTTGCGGTGCATGCCCAATCGCCACAAATACACCATGCGTCGCGTGATTGGTAACTTCGCCCGTCTTGGTGTTGCGGATTTTAACGCCAGTCACAGAAGGGGGAATGGACTGTTCACCGGTAATTTCAGCAAGTTCGCTATCCCACATGATTTCGATGTTTTCTTTCTTGAACACGCGTTCTTGCAAGATCTTTTCTGCCCGGAACTCATCGCGGCGGTGTACGATCACGACTTTGGATGCAAGGTTGGAAAGATACAACGCTTCTTCGATGGCCGTGTTGCCACCGCCCACTACAACAACTTCTTTGCCGCGATAGAAGAACCCGTCACAAGTGGCGCATGCTGACACGCCAAAGCCCATGAAGGTTTGTTCTGACTCTAGGCCAAGCCATTTTGCTTTCGCACCTGTGCAGATCACCAGTGTGTCGCCTGTATAAACCTGACCAGAGTCGCCTACCGCACGGAAGGGGCGCACATCCAGATCAACTTCCATAATGTGATCGTTTACAATGTTGGTTCCGACGTTTTTCGCTTGCTCCAACATCTGTTCCATCATCCATGGCCCTTGAACGGCTTCTGCGTAACCGGGATAATTTTCGACCTCGGTTGTGATCATCAACTGACCGCCTTGTTCAAGACCCGCGACCAGTGTTGGCTCCAGCATGGCACGGGCACCATAAATGGCAGCCGTATAGCCTGCAGGGCCTGAACCAATAATCAGCATTTTTGAGTGTTTTGGGGTCATAATGGTGCCCTTTATATGCATCTGTGTTGTTGAACGGAGATAACTATGACGCGCGGGTTATTTCAAGGGGCAGCAGTATGGGTGCACAGATTTGGAAGTCACTCTGCTGTGAGCATCTCGCGGTAAATCTCGACCAAGTGATTTGCCTCGACTGAAATATCAAAATTCTCTTCCATATGTGCTCGGGCATTTTTAGAGAATTCAGTCAGCCTTGTGTCGTTTTCCATGAGCTTGAGTGTAGCTTTGACCATAGCTGGTATATCACCGGGGGGAATGAGGTATCCGGCTTTATCCTCAGTGACAATTTCAGGAAAAGCACCAACTGTTGTTGCAACGACCGGCACGCCGCATGCCATTGCCTCCAGAGGTGTAAGGCCAAACCCTTCCCAACGCTGAGGTGCAATGAAAAGATCCAATGCACTGTAATATTCTGCGATTTGATCAACCGGAACTTCGCCTGAAAATAGAATTGAATCAGTTAGGCCAGCATCGGCGATATTCTTCTTTTGCTCGGAGAGAAAACCTTGATGCTGCTCTGTTGCGCGGCCAAGGATAATTGCTTTCCATTCCGGATGTTTAGGCAGCAGTTCGATCATAGTATCGATGAAAGCATCTGTACCCTTTTGATGGCGGATACGACCGAAACACCCGATTAGTCGCTCGGTGGGTAAATCTAGCTTTTCTTTGAGCGCTTGCTTGTTTTGTGTTGGCGAGAAGCTCTCGGTGTTGATGCCGTGATAGACAACGTCTGCTTCATGCTCGAGATAGGCCGCGCCTGCGTTTGACGTCGCAATAATGCGGTCCATCCGATTGATGAGAAACTTGGTATAGGTCGAATGTTTGCGTTGCGATGCTGACGTGAAAAGCATCTTGTAGTTGTGACGCAGGACATGTTTCAGGAAAAGCCCAAGCAACATTTCTACGTTGCGGCGGGCATGCCAGACACGGGGTTTGTTGCGCCAACCCATGGTCAGCAATTGTGTAAGACTGACCCGTGGAACATCACCCGGCAGCCCAACGCCGAACGATGATATCCCGATCTGTTCAGCTTGCACGGGTACAAGCCGCACAATGGTAGACGTCACGCCTGATAATCTGCGATTGAGATTTGGTGCGATGACCTCCAGCGATTGAGGGGCAGGGTGTTTAGACACGGTGTTTCCGTTTAAGGTTGGCGTTTAAACAGATCAATATAGGCATCTGTAATCACCCGTTTGGAGAATTTTTCTTCCAGCGTTTTTTTGCTGCCCTGTGATAATTTACTTCCCAAGCCTTGTTCAGTTCGCAGCCTTTCAAATGCGTTTGCGAACCCGTCGGCATCACCGATTTCCACCATCAAACCGTCTTCTTCGTGACTCATAAACCATTTCGGGCCTTCTGAAAGTGTGGAGACTACCGGCACGTTCTGAGCCCATGCTTCCAACACAATATTGCCCAAGGGTTCGTGGCTGGATGCTGCTGCGAAAACATTGCTCGCCGCAACGTAATTGTTTGGATTGGCTTTCCACCCGAGAAAGCGGATACGGTCTGTTACGCCGAGGCTTCTTGCAAGGTTTTTGAGATTATCGGCCTCTTCCCCGTCACCCGCAATCCAAAGATAGATGTTCGGGTTGAGAGACATGGCTTTAATCAATACATCAAAGCCTTTGCGAGCAACAAAACGCCCCATGGTTGAGACTACGAAAGCATCTTCTGGCGTATCCACATCTGCTCTTGAAACCGGTGTAGCGGGAGCGGCGTAAGTGAAATTCGAAATCATCTCAACGCCACGCGTCCAGCCCAGATTTCGTACATGCTCAACAATGCCGGGTGTATTACACACCAGCACATCGATATTCTTGAAATATTTTAAGTGAATGGGATAGTCACCCAATCGCGCGATGCGGATGCACTTTTTGTAATTTGGCATCAAACGACATGCGCGGGGCATCCAAGCAAAAAGTGCATTTGGCGCCCAATCGTTCGCCAGTTGCTTAACTTTCAAGGGCAGAAGGATGCGATCTGCTGAAAGGTTCCTGAAGTTACTTTCTATGATCTTGGAAGCGTCTGCGATCTCATTGCGCCACAAACGATTTGGGCGGATTACAGAAACCTGTTCCAGCCCGCGTTCATGAAATGAGTTTACAAGATGAACGAAAAAACGCTCTGCTCCGCCTTCTTTACCAAAATGAAAATGAGCAACTTTCATGACCCAGACCCTTTGTCTAGATCATCGATCATAGGCTTCTCCAGTGCGCGCTTTTCAAACATCTTCGCTTCAGTCAGAAATGAATATACCGCCCCGGTCATTGCTTGAATAAACCCTGGAACGCCAGCAGACCAGAGGCCTGTTTTAAAATATAGACGCAGAAAATAGATGGGCGGATTGAAAAGCAGTTTGAAGAGGCTCGGCTTTTTGCCCTTTTCCCGTCTCATATCGACTTTGAGAGAAGAATATTTGTTCTCTTTGAGGATCTGTTCTTCGAGAGGCAGAGGGCGGAAATGCAAAAGGCTTCCGCTTCTTGCATCGCGAACTTCTCCATCTGCACGAATGCCCTCATGCACTTTTAAAGATAAATCGAATGCTCCGCGACCTTTGCGGATCAAGCGTAGGTTTCTGCGTTCATGCGCCCATGGCTTCGTGTAGCCGTATCCAATCAGAAAAGGCCTTCGCGCGATGCGCCATCCGGCTACACTTTCGGGTGCATCGAGTAATTCGGGCAAAAGCTTTATTAGCGGTTCATCCAAACGCTCGTCGGAATCGATGCTCAAACACCAGGGCTCGTTGCATTGCTCAAGCGCAAACTGTTTTTGCGCGGCGTAACCAGGCCAATCATTGTGCATAAACCGTATAGGCCAGCCGTCTTCAATGTACTGATCGATGAGGTTGAGTGTTCCGTCCGTAGACCCTGAATCAACAATGACAACTTCCCTGCATTGGCCCAAGCTTTCAATGCAGTTAGCGAGATAGGCCTCTTCATCCTTGCAAATGATGAATGCCGAAAGGGGAAGTTTCTGATCAGACAAGAATTTGCTCCAAGGAACGGGTTAGGGTCAGGCCCCATTAATTAACGCGATATGGCACCTGAAATGACAAGAAATACTAGGAAAAGCTCGCGCGGCATAGCCATCGCTATGGTGAAGAGCTTTGACAACGTAGTTCGCAGTCATTGCAGGGTGTCCTTCGGATAGGGTGAATTTGCACGGACCATAGCGTCTCAAGCATTTGAAAGACAGATGTATTCCTGCATGCTTGCTCCTAATATCCGCACAAATTCTCTCCTACCCTATCGTGCTAATTAATGGGTCCTGGCCCTCGTACTTTTGAGCAAGGATTGGCGGGAAGATCAAGCAATATTCAGTGTTGAGTTGAGTATTGCGCGAGGCGATTGAAAAGGTGTGCAGAAAATAATACGGTCCCCTAACGAAATTATTGACCTTGTAAGAATTCATAATGTTATTTCAAAACGTTGAACCACCACTCCCATCCTTTACACGGTGGATTGCCTTAAACCGAAAGTACCCTGGAGAGAGCACACTGCGAATGCTACAGAATGAAGCGCTTTCAAATGCTGAAATTTCTGGAAAAGTTTTGGACCTTGGGGGAGGAGAGAAGTCCAAATATCGATCTGATTTACCTTCGGGCATTGAGTATAACTCGGTGAACATTGACCCAAATATTGAGCCCACTTGGTTGGTGAAACCCGGAGAAGCACTTCCGGTAAATGATGGAGAGTTTGATTGTTGTATATCCCTCAATACGCTTGAACATGTCTATGATCCCCAATTTTTGGTTGCGGAATTATTCCGAGCAGTAAAGCCGGGTGGCAAGGTCTTCATCACTGTTCCTTGGATTTTCCGGATCCATGGTCATCCGGACGACTACGCACGACACACTCCCAGTTGGTGGCAAGCGACTTTAGAGAAAGTTGGTTTTTCTGAAGCATCTGTTCAGCCTTTGGTTTGGGGGCGCAAAAGTACAGCGGCGCATATTGGAGGATTTGGATTGATCAAGCCTTTTTCGCGCCATTGGGTTCACTTACATGACATAATATATTCCAAAGTCGTTTACGCGGGTGGTAGTGGTACATATTCTGGAAAAAGGGGGCAACGTATTTGCGGTGTTGCTGCCGGTCATTTCATAGAAGCTGTTCGTTGAGAGTCGTAAACGTGTATATTTCCGAAATTGCCATTTTGGCCATAAAGGCAAGGCAGATCGGAAATACGGTTTGGCGTTTATCCGCATATCTGTAAGCAGAGAAGGTAAGAGCGTTGATTGACATTACCCTGGTGAGTGGGCGACGGCCTGATCTTCTGGAACAAACTCTGGTGTCATTCAATGATAAGGTGTTTGCCAATTTCGAAATTGGCCATGTATTCGCCAACATCGATCCATTTTGCGGTACGGTTGCAGATGGGGATCGGTGCGAAGAAATCTTAAGAGCGAAGTTCGAAAGAATAGAAATCTCTCGACCGGAAACAGCATCTTTTGGTAATGCAGTGAAACGCCTATGGCAAAGACCTAAGTCTGAGAACTTTTTGCACATGGAGGATGATTGGCAGGTATTGCATCCGATTTTGCCGACAGACGTTCTGCCGCGCTTAAATGAAGAGGTCGTTCAAGTGCAGCTTTCTGCATTGGAAAAACATTATCTACCCCACACCTATTCCTACCGGGTCAGTTGGCGAAATACCTTTGGTTTGAAACTATTCAAGAAAACCCATTTGGATCGCCCGCTTTTTTCCACTTCTCCCTCCTTCTTCAACGCTTCTTTTGCACGGAGATGTGCGGAAATGATGGACCCAAATAAGGATCCGGAAAAGCAACTCTATGAAGATGGAACTAATCTTGGCGAATTCACAAAGGCTTACAGAAACTGGCCACTGAATGGCCCAAAAAAGTCAGCTATTGTGTTTGATCTTGGCAGGCCTTGGCTTGCAGAAAAAGGAATGCGCAAAAAAATCATAGATGGCGTGTCGATATGGGAGAAGACGTAAGCCTTTGAGTCTCAAGATAATTTGTGTTGGATGTGGCTGGACTTTGATGATACTAACGATTTAATCCGCAAACTGGTTCTGTCGTTTTGCGCGGGATCAAAAATAGCAGGGCGTTATCAATATGCCACGTGTCAGTTCAATGAAGAGTGCATTAACTGCGTTGCTGCCAAACGCTGTGTATTGCCCATTGGTCACGCTGCAAAATTCCCTTCGCGGATATGATTTAAAGATTGAGCCTGTTCCTGAAACCAATCATTTTGTCATTACGCACTCGGGTCAATCTCTGACAATCGCTCGGCGTAATAGATATTGGTATTATAAGCGTGGAATTCACGCACGATTGGAAACTTTGGGGGCCGACTACGAACTTTCAAAAGTATCGTTATCTCCCGGTGACCGCGTTGTCGACTGCGGTGCAAACATTGGTGAATTCGGGGTCTGGGTTAAACAGTTTGATGTTGATTATATTGCTTTTGAGCCCGAGCAATTGGAAGCAGAATGTTGCGACATCAATGTTTATGACGGTGCGAAGAAAACCCATCGTCTTGGGCTTTGGTGCGAAAACACAACGCTGAAATTTTATTCAAAGCCGGATAGTGCCGACGGATCTTTGATCGAAACAAATGACTATGCAGCATTACATCAATTGGAAGTCGTGACGCTTGCTTCTCACTTCGGCGACGATGCAACGAAGGGTATTCGTCTTTTCAAGGTAGAGGCAGAAGGTGCTGAACCTGAGGTTTTGCAGGGTGCATTGCCAATTTTAGAATATATTGATTATATTTCTGTGGATTGTGGATATGAACGCGGCATTGATAACCAGCCCACGTTCATAGAAGTGAATGAGATATTGACTCAGAATAATTTCGAACTGATTTCCCAAAATTCAAACAGAATGGTTTTCCTGTTCAAGCGGCGCGATTGCACCACCTGAACAATTTTATAAGACTACTGCCTAGACGAATTTTACAGATAGGATTTCGTAAGATCGGGATCCGCCGGGCGCTGACACTTCTACGGAATCGCCTTCGCTCTTACCGATAAGCGCGCGTGCAATGGGGGACGAGATCGAAATCTTGCCCTCTTTCACGTCTGCTTCCTGATCGCCAACGATCTGGTATTTGCTTTCTTCATCTGTGTCTTCATCGACAAGTTCTACAGTCGCGCCGAATTTGACTGTGTCGCCTGAGAGCTTGGAAACATCGATAATCTCTGCACGAGACAACATGTCTTCCAGTTCAGAGACGCGGCCTTCGTTCAAGCTCTGCTGCTCTTTTGCGGCATGATACTCGGCGTTTTCAGAAAGGTCGCCATGGGCGCGCGCTTCTGCAATAGCGGCGATAATCGCAGGACGGTCTTCAGACTGTCTGCGTTGCAAT
>CALLHT010000274.1 GCA_938009335.1 uncultured Rhizobiaceae group bacterium | reverse complement strand
AAGTACTGCTGCAATCCAATCGATATAACGAACCCAAGCCGGTTTATCCAAACCCAGTTCGCGGCGGAATGCCTCAACTGTTTCAGGTAATGCAGTTTGTCCAAGAATTTGCTCGCCAAAGTCACCCGGCAACATTGCGATGGCGGAGAAAATGATGATTGAAACGAAAAATAGGGTAAGGAGGCCAAGACCAAGCCGTTGCAAGACTGTCAGAAGAACTGGATGCACGTGAATGGTCTCCCCAACCATATATTTGAATTTCGGAGCTTTCTGCTCGCTTTTCAAGGATGCTAAGATAATCTCACGGTGATTGTAAACCGTCAGCAAAAATAATCTGTGTGAAGGTGTCGGCATCAAGGAGAATGAAACCGTGGGAGCAATCACAATTTTCCAAATGATTTGCAATTCATCCGATCATATGTTTCGCTGAAGTCTGTTACTGCGCAAACAATTGTTTGGTGCGGGGCATTTCGTTGCATTTATCGGGAGGAACTCAATGCGCGACATGAAAAAGGTTTTCGTTGAAAACCAAAAAGAGAAATTTGAAAAAGGCGGCATGAGCCGTCGCCAGTTTATCACTTCTATGGTGGCCGCTGGTGTGGCTATGCCGACTGTTCTTGGCATGGCTGATTCTGTTTTGGCTGCCACACCCAAAAAAGGTGGTAAGCTGCGTCATGCAACGGGATATGGCGGCACGACAGACACAATCGATCCGTCAACTTCTACAAACGGCTTTACCCAGAACGTGATTTATACCCGCGGTAACCACCTAACAGAAGTTGGACAGGACGGTAAACTGCGCGGCGAGCTTGCTGAAAGCTTTGAGCCAGACCAAGAGGCCAAAAACTGGGCCTTCAACCTACGCAAGGATGTGACATTCCACAATGGCAAAACACTTACTGCCGATGATGTGATTGCAACCTTCAACATCCACCGCGGTGAAGATACAAAGTCTGCTGCGAAGGGGCTTGTAACCGCTGTTAAGGACATCAAGAAAGATGGCGATAACCGCGTTATCTTCGAGCTTGAAGATGGCAACTCGGACTTCCCGTTCATCGTTAGTGACTATCACTTCATGATCATGGCGTCTGACGGATCAGGTAATGTTGACGTAACAGCTAAAGATAACTCCACAGGTGGCTATGCACTGGGCAACCACGAATCAGGCGTTCGTGCTTCATTCAAACGCAACCCGAACTACTGGAAAGAAAACTCTGCTCACTTCGATGAGGTGGAAATCCTTTCTGTCGTTGATCCGACTGCCCGCCAGAGCGCGATGCTGAATGGTGACGTGGATATTGCGGACTCGATTGATCCAAAAACCGTTGGATTGATGGCTCGGGTGCCAACCGTAGAAATTCTGGAAACAACCGGAACTCAGCATTACACATTCCCGATGCGTCTGGATGTAGAACCATTTGGTAATCTAGATCTTCGTCTGGCATTGAAATACGCAATCGACCGCGATGAGCTGGTAGAGAAGATCCTGCTCGGTCATGGTGTTGCCGGTAACGACATTCCGGTCAATGGCTCTATGCCGTTCTTTAATGATAGTATCGCACAGCGCACGTACGATCCTGAGAAAGCGGCTGAACACTACAAGAAATCTGGTCACTCAGGTCCAATTCAGCTTTCTGTTGCTGATGCAGCGTTTGCGGGTGCTGTGGATGCAGGGCAGCTTATTGCAGCGTCTGCCAAAAAAGCGGGCATTGAAATTGAGTTGGTTCGTGAGCCTAACGATGGCTACTGGTCAAACGTTTGGAACAAAAAAGGCTGGTGTGCATGTTACTGGGGCGGTCGCCCGACTCAGGACTGGATGTATTCATCCGCTTACACTGCCGACAATACATGGAACGATACGGCATGGCGCGATACGCCAGCGGCGAAGCGCTTCAATGAATTGGTTGTATCAGCTCGTGCTGAGACCGATGAAGCAGAGCGTGGTGTCTTGTATGGTGAAGCTCAGCAATTGTTGCATGATGATGGCGGTGCCATTGTTGCAATGTGGGCAAACTACATTATGGCGCATAGCAAGAAGCTTGCTCATGGTCCTGATGTTGCGGCCAACTGGGAGAACGACGGTAACAAGATCTCCGAGCGCTGGTGGTTTGCATAAGCGAAATCCAACCAGTTTGAAAAATTGGAACAGCGGTGATTTTCACCGCTGTTTTTTTGTGTTCCATTGAGTTGTTGCTAAGCTCGAAAACAGGTGTCCCATGAAGCATGTTAGTGAATTTCCGCGCGAGATAATTGAGATCCCTGATATAGGAATCATAATGCGTGATGGCACAAGGCTTTCAGCGCGCGTTTGGATGCCGAGGGATGCGGAGGAAAATCCGGTCCCGGTTATTCTTGAGCATCTGCCGTATCGCAAACGCGATGGAACCATTCAGCGTGATCAATTTTCCCACCCTTGGATGGCAGGGCATGGCTATTGCTGCATTCGAACGGATATGCGGGGCAATGGCGAATCCGAAGGGCTTATGGAGGATGAATATACACAGCAGGAATTAGATGATGCGTGCGATGTGATCGAGTGGGCAGCAGCACAAACCTGGTGCAACGGCAATGCTGGCATGCAAGGAATTTCGTGGGGCGGGTTCAATTGCCTGCAGGTAGCCGCCATGCAACCTCATGCGCTTAAAGCAGTCATTTCGGTATGTTCCACCGTCGATCGATATGCGGATGATATTCATTACAAAGGTGGGTGTTTGTTGGGGGAGAATTTTGGTTGGGCTGCGAATATGCTATCCTATTCGTCGCGCCCGCCGGATCCAGAACTTGTCGGAGAGGGATGGTTGGATACCTGGCGTGAACGGTTGGAAGCACAGCCATGGTTGTGGGAGGTGTGGCACGAACATCAGCATCGTGATGCCTATTGGAAACATGGCTCTGTCTGCGAAGACTATTCTTCGATCAAGGCGGCTGTTCTAACTGTTGGCGGTTGGCACGATGGATATCGTAATACTATCTCTCATTTGGTCGAGAATATTTCTGCGCCTGTGAAGGGTGTTGTCGGGCCATGGATACACAAGTACCCGCATTATGCAGGGCCTACGCCGGCAATCGGATTTTTGCAGGAATCGAAACGTTGGTGGGACAAATGGCTTAAAGGCATCGAAACAGGTGTTGAGAATGATCCTGCTTATCGTGCTTACGTGATAGATTCGCTGGAACCAAAGCGATGGTTTGATGATAGGCCCGGAAGATGGATTGCGGAGACCCAATGGCCTTCTCCGAATATCAAAATGGATACTCTGTATTTGGGTGAGAATGGATTGCTCAAAACCAAAGAAACATTTGGAGGGACAATTTCTTCGCCTCAAGATTGTGGAACTGCAAGCGGAGAATATTTCCCGTTTGCTTTTTCGGATGAGTTGCCAGATGAGCAATCGGACGATGATGCGAAGTCACTTTGCTTTGATGGGGAACCATCAGAGCAGGATGTGGATATCATTGGTGCGCCAAAGATCATGTTGACGGTTTCATCTGACAAGCCACAGGCGCAAATCGCAGTTCGATTGTGCGACGTGTTTCCGGATGATACTTCCGCGCTTATTACTCACGGTGTCTTTAATCTTACACATCATAGTTCGCATGAAACGCCTTCGCGGTTGGTGCCCAACCAAGACGTTGATGTACATTTTGCCCTTGATCAAATTGCCTACCGATTGCCGAAAGGCCATGCGTTGCGTGTTGCCATCTCGACAAGTTATTGGCCGTATATCTGGCCTTCGCCCGAAGCGGCGACCATAACTGTTAAGCAAGGAAGCATAGATGTGCCAATTCGCAACACGCTTGCGGCCAAAGATGAATGGGTGTTCGAAGAGCCTGTTGGTTCATTGCCTTGGCGCACAGAAGAACTGCGCGCGGCTTCATACAAGCGGACGATTGAAACGGACCCGGCGTCGGGAAAAGTCACCGTATCGATTGATGCGGATAGCGGAGAAGAGCGAGACCTTGAACATGGGTTGATCTCGGGTTCCTGGCTCAAAGAACGTTTTACCATCCATCCTGATGATCCAAGTTCAGCAAAGGCACGGGCCGAATGGGAGCAAACCGGAGGACGTGACGGGGCAATGTGGAGAACACACGTCCTAGCGGAGATGACGTGTGATGAAAGCAAGTATCATTCGACAGCCACCCTTCAAGCGTTTCTCAATGGGGATCTGTTTTTTGAAAAACAGTTTTCGGGATCAGTACTCAGAAAGTAAGCTTTACTCAAATACGATTTCAGGTGCTGCGGCTTCCCCGCTATGCGCCTTTAGCCTTTCAGTTACGTTTGCAGCGATCTGTTTATAGATTTCCGCATGCTGACTGTCTGGCTCAGAAACAGTGATCGGTGTTCCGCCATCAGAATTAGTACGGATATCGATGTGCAAAGGAACTTCGCCCAAAAACGGAATTCCGAGTTTATCGGCTTCTTCCCGCGCACCACCGTGGCCGAAAATGTCGGAGCGCTCCCCGCAATTTGGACAAATAAACGTACTCATGTTTTCTATAAGGCCAAGGATTGGCACTTCAACCTTGCGGAACATATTGAGGCCTTTTCTCGCATCAATCAGAGCAATGTCTTGCGGTGTGGATACAATCACAGCGCCGGCTAATGGAACCTGCTGTGCCAAGGTCAGTTGAGCGTCACCTGTTCCCGGTGGCATGTCTATGACGAGAACGTCCAATTCCCCCCAAGCAACTTCGCGAAGCATTTGAGTGAGTGCCGATATGACCATAGGACCACGCCAGATCATCGGGGTGTCTTCTTCCACGAGAAAGCCCATAGACATAACTTTTAGCCCATACCCCTCAAGCGGAGAAAGCACCTTGCCTTGCGCAGTAGGGCGATCTGAAAGCCCCAACATGCGCGGCATAGACGGACCGTAGATATCAGCATCCAAAATGCCAATTTTTAATCCCTGTGCTGCCAACCCCAATGCGAGGTTTACAGATGTCGTTGACTTTCCAACACCGCCTTTACCAGAGGCAACAGCGATGATCGACTTAATGCCCGGAACGCCGGGTTTCGGACCATCAGCAGGGTTTTGTGCTGCGCGCTTCGGCGCGGAAGCTGGGGGTGGAGGAGCGGGCGTCGCTCCTTGCGCGCGTTCAGCAGTCAGGACAGCTGTAACTTTTTCCACGCCATCTAATCCCATAACTGCTTTTTCCGCCGCTTCGCGTAGCGGCTCTAGTTCCTGCGCTCTTGCAGCAGGAACCTTGATCGAAAAAATTACTTTTCCTCCATCAACCAACACGTTTTCCACGTGACCAAGCGAAACAAGATCGCCCTTAAGGTCTGGGCCTTTCACCTTTGAAAGGCGTTCCATCACGCGGTCGTTTGTTACTTCTGTCATACGCTTGAACTTCCAATTAGTGTTGAAGGTCCCAATTGAGTGCAGACCCTAGCCTCAAATATGGAGTTTGCGTCAATTTGCCAAGGCATGCCAGAGAATAAAGTTTAGGTTCTAAGCCTGCCGTCAAGCTCTTGTTGGTTTTACTTGTACGCTGTAAAGGTTTGAGGGGAATGGGAGATTAACAATGGGCGATTTGGCAAATGGAATGGCACAAGCCTTCTGGCTGATTATCGCCTTGGATGCCGACCTGTTTGAGATCATCCTGCTTTCTCTTCAAGTCACACTAACAGC
>CALLHT010000273.1 GCA_938009335.1 uncultured Rhizobiaceae group bacterium | reverse complement strand
GCAGGAACGCGCAAACCCGGGTTGTGCAGACGCCGGAACATGTTCGATTGAAGTTGGCGCACTTGTCACCACTGAACTGTTGTTAGCGCTGGCATTTCTTGCGGCACTTTCATTCTTGCCATTTGTTGTTAAGAAACTGCGTGGAAAACCCGCAGTCTGATTTTTTGAAGAGATATACATGTCCACAATTCTAACACCTGATATTTGTGTCATTGGCGCTGGCTCCGGCGGGTTAAGCGTCGCGGCAGCAGCGGCAGCGTTCGGCGTTGAGGTTGTGCTCATCGAAAAAGGCAAAATGGGTGGAGATTGCCTCAACTACGGTTGTGTTCCCTCAAAAGCCATTCTAGCAGCCGGAAAAACAGCCGAAACCTTCCGGCAATCAGCTAAGTTCGGGATCAAACCCGTCGACCCCGAAGTTAACTTCAAGAAAGTTCATGACCATATCCATGATGTTATCGCAACAATCGAACCCAATGACTCAGTTGAGCGGTTCACGGCGTTGGGTGTTACCGTCATTCAAGCCGGTGGCACGTTCAAAGATGCGAAGACCGTTGTGGCCGGCGACTACGAAATCCGTGCACGCAGATTTGTCATTGCAACCGGGTCTTCCGCTTTTGTGCCGCCCATTCCGGGATTGGACACGGTGGAGTATTTCACCAATGAAAGCCTGTTTGAAAATACCCGCAAAATCGGCAAGCTTATTGTGATTGGTGGCGGCCCAATCGGCATGGAAATGGCGCAAGCGCATAAACGTCTCGGCTGTGATGTTACGGTAATTGAAGGTGCAAAAGCGCTTGGCAAAGATGATCCCGAGCTAACGGGTATCCTCTTGGAGAAACTTCGGGAGGAAGGCATCGAGGTCGTTGAAGATACAATGGTTGCCTCTATCGCGAAGAAGGGCAAATCCGGAGTTCGCGTAACCGGTAAAATGGGTGACAAAGAGATCACTATTGATGGAACCCATTTATTGGTTGCGACAGGACGCGCGCCTAACGTTGAAGGCCTCGGGCTTGAGAATGCCAATATTGAGTATAGCCGTCGCGGTATTTCGGTGAAGCCGGACCTTAGAACCACGAATAAGAAGGTATATGCGATTGGGGATGTAACGGGTGGCCTTCAGTTTACTCATGTCGCCGGTTATCATGCAGGGCTGGTCATTCGCGGTATCCTGTTCCGTATGAAGGCCGTTCCTGACGATACGATTGTTCCATGGGTGACCTATACAGAGCCAGAGCTTGGGCATGTTGGTCTCAATGAACAACAAGCGAAAGAAAAGCATGGTCAGGTTGCCATCCACCGTTGGCCCTATCATGAGAATGACCGCGCGATTGCAGAACGTAAAACCACCGGACATATTAAGTTGATCACCAAAAAGAATGGTACGATCGTCGGCGTTTCCATTTTGGGCGCAAATGCTGGTGAAATGATCAACATGTGGGCATTGGCGGTCAAACAGAAATTAAAGCTGAAAGACGTGACCGGTTATATTTCCCCTTATCCAACAATGAGTGAAATCGGCAAACGTGCAGCAGTCAGCAGTTTTGCACCGTTGACGCGAAAGCCGCTTATTCGGTGGGTGATTGGTTTGCTGAGAAAGTTTGGCTGAATGGCGAACGGGGAGTTGAAAGAGCTGGGCGTTAACGGGCAATCAGATGCAGCATCATTTGCCGGTGTAAAACGCGGTCTTTCTGTCAAGCTTCTGCTTTTGACAATCGCCTTTATCATGCTTGCGGAGATTTTGATTTTCGTTCCATCCATGGCGAACTTTCGTAATGTTTGGCTTCGTACTCATCTCGACATAGCCGAATCTGCAAGCATCGTTTATCTTGATACGGCAGACGAACGGTTGAGCGAGGGCGCATCAGAAAACCTGCTGGATACGGTTCTGGCGAAAACCATCGCCATTCGTCGCGATGGAAGGTCCCAACTTCTTGCTTCTTCCGGTGCACCATCTCAGATTGTCGCGCATATTGACCTTGATAACGCAACGCCGTTTTCATCTATCAGAAGCGCTCTCGAGATGCTTTTCATGGCACCTGAAACGCAATATCGGGTCTTTGACCAAACCCGAGCGCTTGGTGGCGAGATCGAACTTGTTCAGGAGATGAAACACATTCAGGCAGCGATGTGGAAATATGCCCGAAACATCTTGCTCTTGTCGCTTCTGATTTCTGTTTTTGCAGCAGCACTGGTCTATCTGGCACTGTATCGCCTGATCGTTCTTCCAATTATTCGTATTTCATCAAACATGGATGCTTTTTCCAAAGAACCGGAGAATGCATCACTTATCTATAAGCCATCCAAGCGAGGCGATGAAATTGGCGTCGCTGAAAACCGTCTGGCAACCTTGCAAACCGATTTACGCAAAACACTTCAGCAAAAGCAGCATTTGGCGGATCTTGGTTTGGCGGTATCGAAAATCAACCACGATCTGCGCAACATTCTGGCCTCGGCGCAGTTATTCTCAGACCGTTTGACAAGCCTGCCTGATCCAACAGTGCAGCGTTTTGCTCCCAAGCTCATTCGCACCATTGACCGTGCGGTGGATTATACAAAATCGGTCATCGACTACGGAAAGGCGGTGGAAGCGCCGCCAAACCGCAGAAACCTCGTGCTGCATTCTATCGCAGATGAGGTCCGGGAGCTCCTGGGCTTAGAGCAAAATTCAAAGATCAAATGGCAGAACGACATTGACCAGATGTTGGAAGTAAACGGCGATCCTGAACAACTGTTCCGGGTTCTGATGAACTTATGCCGCAATGCTCAACAGGCGATGCAGGATATGGATGCCGATGACCGTGAGCAAATCCTTGCGGTTTGCGCCGAAGCAGTTGGAAGTGACATCCACATTCGTGTGAAAGATACCGGGCCTGGAATTCCCGAACATATTCAGCCGAAGCTTTTTAACGCGTTTCAGGCATCCACAAAGGCAGGTGGCACCGGCTTGGGGATGACCATTGCTGCTGAACTTGTTCGCGCCCATGGTGGAACAATCGGTATTGAAGAAACAAGCGCAAATGGCACTTCATTCAAAATTGTGATTCCGCAAAATGCCGCTGAATGAAGGCAAGAGGTTGGGAAACTACTAAATAGTAGCCAAACCGAAACCATGCGGATCAAAAAGACCAAAATTCTGGTAAAAGGTCTTGCTTTTGAACCAATCAAAGACTAGGTAATCGATCTGCAGCGCATGCTTTATGCGTTACTGGTTAGCACTCGTAGCTCAGCTGGATAGAGTACTTGACTTCGAATCAAGTGGTCAGAGGTTCGAATCCTCTCGAGCGCGCCAATTCGTATTTTTGCATACCAGTTCTTAAATTTTGCCAATATTTAAAAAAACCACACGCTTAGAAAAAAAGGCGCGGTGGAGCTGGGGGCGTTATGATATAAGCACCCCCGGCTTCTGCTCTGTAGGATACGGCCCTCCTTTAATGGGACATATACCACCCTGAGAAGAAATTAAAACCCCCTTTGAAGCACGGCCAGCGCCCCTGTTTTGGGGGCGCTGCTTTTTTTCATTTTGGATGCGCGCCCACCTTGATAAGATACACACCATGCTCCAAATGCAGATTTACCAAGGGGCTTGGCCGGGTCTGTTCTTGGGGGCGGGCTTCTTTAAAGTAACACCCACCTGGTAAGGATAGGCATCTCCCACTCCGTAGTGGTAACAAGTCAAGTACCGTTACAATTTAAGAACGAAATTCGCCGCTGGTTACCCATATTACGAGACATCCCCATTTAATCATGCCCCTTTTTGGCATGTACCTTGATTAGGTGGTTACCCATTTTGATAAAGATACGGGTTGAATACTAACAGCGCTAGAAATCCTTGTCATTGAGGTTAACTTGTTTAGGTAACAACCATAACTTAACAGTTACCGTGTTATGGTGGTTAACATAACCCACATACAGAGAGCACCATTCAAAGAGACTTTACTGTGTTAATCTAAGCCAAGGGGTTGCACGGAGGTTTTTAAGATTCCTCGCGTTG
>CALLHT010000272.1 GCA_938009335.1 uncultured Rhizobiaceae group bacterium | reverse complement strand
TGCTCCGGTAATCATTGCAGGCGGTGGCATCAAATATACAGAAGGGCACGAACAGGCACTTGCACTTGCCGAAGCGCTGAATTGTCCGGTTGTTACATCGCCCGGCCATGGTGACGCTATTCCGTTTGGTCATCCGTTGAATGCGGGTCAAATGGGACCGCGTGGCAATGCTGTTGCTTCGCGCTTGGTAAAAGAAGCTGATGTCATCCTAGCGCTAGGTACTCGCCTTGGGTTTAATTCAACCTTTTATACGTATGACAATATCAACCGGGACGCGAAAATCATTCAAGTGGAACTTGAGCCGACAGCGATTGCCAGATTCTTTCCGGTTGAAATCGGTATCTGGGCTGATGCGCCTACTGCCGCACTGCAATTGGTAGAGGAGCTTTCAAAGTTTGAAAAGCGCGCGGAGGCTGAAGCCTGGACGAAAGCCTTTACGGAGGAACGAGCAGCGTTTCTTGGCAAACGCGATGCGGACGCAATCCTCACCCACCCAACGCAACCTTCGGGCTTGTTCAAGACGTTGCGCGATGTGTTGCCGAAGGATGCTGCCATTACCATGGATGCGGGAACGCTTTGCCTTCAGGCTACAGATGCGATGAATTATTGGTCTCCCAAGAGCTTGTTTACGCCCCTTGATTTTGGCCTGGTCGGGTTTTCATTTGCCTGTGGCCTAGGCGTCAAATGCGCGATGCCTGAACGGCCTGTGGTCAGCCTTATGGGCGATGGTGGCTTTGGCATGACGTTGTCAGAGTTAAGCACCGCGGTCGATCACGGTATCAACACGGTCACTGTGGTTATGAACAATCAATGCTGGGGTGCTGAAAAAGCCTATCAGCGCGATTTTTTCAATGGTCGGTACATTGGTGCGGATATCTCAAGTCCTCCATTTGATAAGGTAGCTGAACTTTATGGTGCCAAAGGCTATCGCGCTGACAAGTTGGAAGATGTGGCGCCTGCGATTGAAGCCGCACTTGAGTGCGGTAAGCCTGCGGTGATTGACGTGGCGGTTGACCCGAATGCGCTTTACTCGTTCCGCCGTGACAGTTTCAAACATCGTGGGGGCTAGTATGATCACGCGATATGCGATTTTCGGTGGAGACGTGAAACCCGGTAAAGAATCAGAAATGCGGGCATGGGTCAGCGAACACCTTACCCCATTATGGCGGAAGTTTGCTTGTGCGGAGGAAGTCCGAGTTCTTTATGGTGTAGAGCAAGATGCGAATGGCCCGACCATTCCGCTCATTCTGGCTATCACTTATGCAGATCGCGAGGCGATGGAAAAGGGCGTCTCAAGCCCAGCACGATATAAGGCGCGAGATTTACTGCCAGAGCTTTATGAGCGGTTTTATGACAAGGTAGAGCTTTGGCACTATGTCATGGACCGTGAACAGTTTTTTGACTGATGGCGAGCATCAGTAAAGTCCGGCGACTTTTCCGCGAAGTTGGATTAGTGCTAGGACGGTGTCGATGGTCGGAGTAGGTGTGTCGGTAACTTTTCCCAGTTCCTGCACCGAAGCCACCAATGCATCAATCTCCATCGGGCGGTTTTGATCGAGGTCTTGGAGCATCGACGTTCTATGCGCGCCAACAGCCGCACCACCATCAATACGCCGATCAACATCAATTGGAAATTTAACGCCAAGTTTCTCGGCAATTGCCTGCGCTTCAAGCATCATGTTCCGTGCAACAGGACGCGTTCCTTCATCTGTGCAAAGCACATCCAATGTGGCATGGGTGAGTGCACTGATTGGATTGAACGAAAGGTTGCCCCAAAGCTTGATCCAGATTTCATCGCGTAGGCGAGGGCGGACGGGTGCTTTTAAGCCTGCTGCTGATAGTGCTTTTGAGAGGGCGACTGCCCGGTCTGATTTAGAACCGTCCGGCTCACCAAGTGAAAACCGATTGCCTTCGATGTGCTTAACAACGCCCGGTTCAATGACTTCGGCAGCGGGATATACGACACAGCCCAAAACTTTGTCCGGGCCAAACCCGTCCCATTGGGCATTTCCAGGGTCAACGGATGATAAACGCGTGCCTTCAAGCTCTGTTCCGATCTTGTGAAAATACCACCATGGAACACCATTCACACCGCTAACGATGGTCGTGTTCTCTCCGATCAAAGGTGCCATTTTTGTAACCACAGGCGGTACTGAGTGCGCCTTCAGCGTAACGATGATATAGTCTTGAGGACCGAGATCTTCAGGGTTGTCAGAAGCAGTCACGCTAACCGAAGATTCTTCATTTTCCTCGATCAATCGAAGGCCGTTCTTTTGCATCGCTTCGAGGTGTGGACCACGTGCAACGAGACTGACATCTGCACCCGCCTTTGCCAGCTTTACGCCCATATACCCGCCAATAGCTCCGGCGCCAAAAACACAAATCTTCATGATGCTTCTACAAGACCAAGTTTCTCGGCCATGCCGATGCGTTGCATCTTACCGGTCGCTCCTTTTGGAATTTCATCCATGATGACGATTTTCTTTGGAACTTTGAAGTCGGCCATCCGTTCTGATGCGAAATCCTTGATTGCGCGTTCGTCAGCCTCTTCGCCATCGCGAAGCACAACAGCGGCAGCAACTTCCTCACCTAACTTTGGATGTGGAAGTGCGAATGTGACGACTTGCTGAATAGCGGGATGATCCATCAGGACACCGTCCACTTCCAGTGGGCTAACTTTCTCGCCACCGCGGTTGATGATTTCTTTTAACCGCCCGGTCAATTGCAGGAAACCATCTTCGTCAAACGTGCCGCGATCACCTGTTCTGAACCAACGCTTGCCATCTGACATGAAGAAACTATCCTCATTGGCTTTTGGATTACTTTCATATCCCGGTGTCACATTTGGTCCGGAAATTACAACTTCGCCCATACCTTCGATGAGCATGCTGTCAGTTTCGTGTGCAATTGCAACTTCCGGTCCTGCGGCCACGCCAACCAAGCCTGGCTTTTGCTTGTCCAACGGGTTGCAGCACATTTGGTGGGCAGCTTCCGTCATCCCGTATGCTTCAATTACCGGGGCGTTAAAAGTCTTGTTGAGTTCTTGCATGACTTGAGCGGGCAAGCTTGCAGAAGAAGATCGTAAGAAACGAAGTGGTACAGAATCAATGGTTTCCTGATTGCGGCCTGCGCGGCTGAGGATTGTCTGGTGCATTGTTGGGACCGCAGTATACCATGTGGGCGTCGCCTCTTTCATCCAACTGAAGAAGCGTAAGGCATCAAAACCCGGTGCACACCAAATTGAGCCACCAGCCGCAAAGGTTGCAGAAACCGCTGCCACAAGGCCATGGATATGAAAGAGCGGCATCACGCTCAGACAACGGTCATCAGACGTAAGGGACAAGGATTTGGCAATGTTCTGGGCAGACGCTGCAACATTTGACTGAAGAAGCGGCACAATCTTTGGGCGCGACGTTGTTCCGGACGTATGAAGGATTAGCGCTATATCGCTCTCACCTGGCGTTTCGGTTTCGGCAACTTCACCGCTTGCAACGCCATCTTGCGACAAAGAAAACTTGCCGGCTTCCGGTTTCGCATGAGTGCGTAGAATCTGAAGCCCGAGCTTCTCACCAGCGGCAAGGGCAGGGCCATCATAGTCTGCCTCCACAACAAGTGCTTTGGCCTTCAAATCGTCAAGGTAGAATTCGAACTCTTCTTCCCGGTAATTTGGATTAAGGGGCGCAGTCGTTGCGGCCTGTGCGATTGTAATAAACGCGGTTGCCATGTCAGGGCCATTTGGAAGTACGATAGCCACCCGGTCTTTCGCGCTGATGCCAAGGCCACGAAGCTCACTTTGAACGGAATCTGCAAGGGTGCGCAATCCGCCATAAGTCAGCCACTCCCGGTCAGGAGCTCCAACCGCCAGCTGAACATCATCATGAACTGCGATCAGTTCCTTAAGCGTGGTAATCATATCTGCAATCCCTTTTAGTCACACTGCGCCGAACGTCTGGCAACGCAAGATATCGCCAGCCTTAAGCGATGTCATATAACTAATATTTGCAGAAGAAAAGAAAAGCGGCAGCCTGCCAACATATTTGGCAGGCTGTAGAGATGATTATTGTGACAACGCACGAATGTTTTTGCGGTTTGTTTCCAGCTGTTTGATTGCTGCGGTAACCGCAGCGCGATTCGCGCCAACACGAATTAACTCAACCTTGGCAAGTAGCTGGGAACGAATGATCTCCGGATCTTCTTCATCCCCAAGTTTTGACAAAGTGCTTCTGGTGCCGGAAATCGCGTTTGTCAATTCCGCATCTGCCTTTCTTAAGTCGGCTATCATTCGTTCGGTTGCGCGTTCTGAGAAACCACTCTTCCAAACGGTACCGGTATTCTCTTCAAACAAAGCATCAAGGCGTGCACCTGCTGCTTCTTCTTCGAGGCGATTGCGTCGTGCCGTCAATGCGCCCAAGCGAATACCAACGTTTACACGTGCAAAGCCGCCTGCGTTATCAGTTCTTTGAAGATCTGTGTTAAACTCATCATTGTAACGGTAGCCGGCGCTTAGGCTAAGTTCCAATGCGTCATTGGTTCTGATCTCGCGCTCGATGTTCTGTAGATCGCTTGTTGCTTCGATCAGAGCGCCATGGCGGCTTCTTACGTCGTTTGCGTTCAATGCAGGTAGGTCGCGGCGTTGATCCGCTTCTGCCTTTGATGCAGCCATCTGGCTGCGAAGTTCAGAAACGCGTTGTCTTACCAAGTTTGCATCTTGCGCAGTAAGTACGCCTTGTTGAACGTAATTATTGGCCCGTGTTTTAATGGCGCTAAGCTGGCCCAGGTTCTGACGGATATAATCTTGTTTTGCCCACGCTCTCGCGAACCGCGTCGCTTCAACACCTAAGCCGTGTGTGGCTTCGATCTTCTTTGATGCCTCATGGAGGCGACACCTTGCATCTCCTGAAGCACGGATGAGTTCCGACTTTCTTAGGTCGAGCAAATTCATGCCAACCGTCACAGAGCCGGAGCCATCTTCATCGCTGGACGCACTTAGAGTAGGTGAACCAACGATAATCGCTTCGCTGTCTGCGGATTTTCTCAAATATCTGCATGCAGCGCTGTTTGTATCGACATCAATGCGTGAAAGAGCTGAAGGCTCAATCTTAAAGGGCTGAACGCTTGCCGCTGTTTTTCTGCGTGGTTTGATGCCAGTTGTATTAGTCAACGTTGGATCGACTTCTGAAACATAGGTTTCTTCCTCGTCCGCAATTAGATCACCGATATCCTTCTCGCCACGTGCCTGCTTCGGCTTTTTCTTCAAACTCTCAAAGAAACTGCGATTATCAGCCTCAAACCAATCTTTGTTCTCATAAGTCGACATAGAGCAGCCACTTAGAAGTGCTGCAACAAGGCCTGCCTGTACTACGCGCTTAAGCGTTCTAGAAAAATAGTGGTGGTCTTCCAACATGGATAATCTCTTCTTGTGCTGCCGATTTTTCGGTCAGGTTCGCCTCTACGAACTGGCCACGGATTGGTTTTCCAAAGAATGGATGGGTTGTTACAATTTCGCCGCCAATG
>CALLHT010000271.1 GCA_938009335.1 uncultured Rhizobiaceae group bacterium | reverse complement strand
GCGGCCACCGCCAACCAAAGGCTTTTCGCCTTTATCGCCATAAACCTCGAATACCAACCCTGTATAATAATCAAGCCGTCTACCGAAGCTTGCGCGATAGGTTGCAGACCCCGTTTCTGCCAAGGTGCCGGAAGCAAGATGGGCCAAACGATCTGATGCACCATCGAGCGTAACGCCGTGATCTGTTTCAAACTGTTGGATCGCAGACGCAGCATCATTCAGATCAACTTCCAACGCCAAAAATGCTTCCAGCGTCTTGCGCTTTTCATCATCGAGACGCGTATTTTGAAGTTCTCGAACTTCCAACAATCGCCCAGTAATAGCAGAAGGTGTGCGCCCACCGGACAGAGGCAAACCATCGGCCACCATGCGTTCGGTTACCAGCGTTTTGACGGCTTCACTATTTCCCGTTTCAACCGCGGCTGCCAGATCATCCGGCAAATCTTCCACAGAGCGAATTGTGCTGCCAATGCGATTGAGTTGCTCGCTCACAAGGGCATTATCGCCAAATGCACGTAACAGTTTCTTTCGCCAAGCATTCGGGATTTCCAGCGTGTCGAGCAGCGAGACAAAAATTGCCTGATTGCCCACGATCAAGCGAGGTGCTTTTACGCCTGCTTTTTTGAGGAGGGTGAGCGCGGTGGATATGCAGTAAATATCAGAGCTTGCTTTGTCCTCATTGCCAAGGTCTTCAAATCCGGCCTGTGTAAACTCAGTCGGGCCATCGCTACGCTGTCGGAAAACTTTTCCGCCATAGGCATAACGCGCCTGTTCGTGGCCTTCCCGCAAATGATTGAGACAAACGGGAATGGTGAACTCAGGCCGTAAGCAGAGTTGCTTTCCGGATGTTTCCTGCGTGATGAAAATCCGTCGGCGCAGGTCTTCACCTGTTGTATCGAGAAACGGATCTGCGGGTTGCAACAGATCGACATCAGGAAACGCGCAGCCGATTGTATCGAAGTGATTGAGGATGATGGGGAGCATTATACTGGACTCCGTTCTCCCCCCTTGAGGGGGAGAATGAAGTTTCTTTGGCTTGACCTGTTCAAGTCATTAGAAACTTCAAGAGGGGGGATCCAGTTGCAGCAATTCCCCCCTCTTGCAATTTCTAAGGTTTGCCTGATGCTCTGCATCAGCCAATTCCAAGAAATTACTTTCTCCCCCTCAAGGGGGCCGAAGAGAGACACCCGCATATTAATCATCCTGCGCTTTCAAAAGCTTTTTCACTTCCGCAACAAGATCCGTTTCAGCAATTTCGAATTGCCCCGGACGGCTTTCACGCCATTCTTCGTTCGAGGCGATTGCTTCGGCCTGCTTGCGGCCCTCGATCAAATCCTTGATCTGAATTTTGCCAGCGTCACGTTCATCAGACCCTTGGATGATTGCAATCGGGCAACCGCGACGATCCGCATATTGCAACTGTTTGCCAAACTTATTCGGATTGCCCTGATACATCTCGGCGCGAATGCCAGCATTGCGAAGTTGCTGCACAAAGCCCTGATAGGTGGCAAGTGCATCCTTATCCATCACGGTGACAAGAACTGGCGCGAGTGTGTCTCCACCTTCCAGCAGGCTGTTATTCTTGAGCGCAGACATAAGTCGCGACACGCCAATGGAAAAGCCCGTTCCGGGAACGTCCTGCCCCGTGAAACGTTTGACCAAACCATCGTAACGCCCGCCACCGCCAACAGAACCGAAGACAACTTCCTGACCTTTTTCGTTTTTCACTTTGAACGTGAGTTCTGCCTCAAAGACGGGGCCGGTGTAATATTCGAGACCACGCACGCAGGAGGTATCAACAAGAATCCTGTCTTGTTCATAACCGCAGGATTTAACGATATCCCCAATTAGTCCAACTTCTAAGAAGCCCTCTTGCATCACTGGCGACTGTGTTGAAGCTTTTTCAAGGAAGTCATTGACCTGATCAGCAAACTTTTCGCCTGGTTCAATAGAGACGAATTGGATTAGCTGATCAATCTGCCCTTCATCCAGTCCCACACCCTCTGTCCGATCCCCACTCTCGTCTGTGCGGCCTTCGCCCAGCAACTCACGAACACCTTCGACACCCAATCGATCCAGCTTATCAATTGCGCGGAGCACATTGAGCCGCTTATCGGCATTTTCATCCCCAACAAGGCCAATCGCTTCCATCACGCCATCAAGCACTTTGCGGTTGTTGACGCGGATAACATAATCGCCCCGTTTGATGCCGAGCGCTTCCATCACGTCGGCCATCATCATGCACATTTCAGCATCTGCCTGCACGCCCGGCGCGCCGATTGTATCTGCATCAAACTGCATGAACTGGCGGAAGCGACCGGGACCCGGTTTTTCATTGCGGAAGACATAACCCGAGCGATACGTCCGGTAGGGCATTTGAATGTCGTTGTAATTCTCCGCTACATGACGCGCGAGAGGGGCCGTGAGGTCATAGCGCAGGCTCATCCATTGATCGTCATCATCCTGCAGCGAGAACACACCTTCATTCGGGCGGTCGCTATCTGGCAAAAACTTGCCCAGACAATCGGTATATTCAAACATCGGCATTTCAACCGGATCAAACCCATAGCGCTCATAGACTTCAGCAATCTTCGCCATCATCGCGTTGGTGGCGCGAATGTCGCTCGCCTCGCGATCGACAAAGCCACGGGGCTGACGGGCTTTTAGCTTTTGCGGTTTTTTGTTTTTCTTCGACATAATGATCTTACTTTTCGAGACGATATATCAGGGCAATTCACGACAGGTCTATGACTGTGCGACTAACGGAAAGAGCTTGAAACGGAAGGGGTGTTGTTTGCTTCGACAACAACAAATGCGTCTTCCGGATCAAGTGCCGGAATGTCGATGGACGTGGATAGCGCCCAAAGAAGTTGTGCGTAGTAAATTCATGGCTTTCCTCTACCCTTGATCGCTTCAAATGACAAGGCTGACGGTACGAGTATTGTCCGGACTTGCAATTTGTATTTTTTATAGTTATTTTTATCTCATCGTAATGTGGGTACGATGATGAAGTTTGAATGGGATGAAGCTAAGAACCTGATCAACCTCAAAAAGCATGGATTGGCGTTTGATGCGGTTCATGACTTTGATTGGGATCAGGCAATTGGTAGAGAAACACAAGTTTCAGAATACGAGGTCAGGTTGATGTTCATTGGCCCCCTTGGATTGGACATTGTCACTATGGTTGGCACTGAACGCGATGACAACTTCAGAATCATCACCCTCAGGCGAGCGACGAGAGCTGAACGTAGATTTTGGGATCAAGAAATTCATGGCAGAACGTAAGTTACCCTACATCGTAGACATTACAGATGAAGAAGAAGCCGCAATTCAGAAGGCGATTTCAGAAGATCCGGACACATGGGAATTTACAGGCCCGGTCACGCGGCGGGGTCGCCCGAAAGGACGAAGCAAAAAGCAGGTTACCGTAAGCCTTGATATTGATCTGATTGACGCCCTCAAAGAGCCGGACAAAAAGGGATGGCAGACCCGACTCAACGCGGCCGCACGTGCCGGACTTGGTATATAAACCATC
>CALLHT010000270.1 GCA_938009335.1 uncultured Rhizobiaceae group bacterium | reverse complement strand
GCAAACAAAGGAAGGGTCAGCTCACCAAAATCCGGGGCACGCATATCTTGCATCGGCACATTCATGGCCTGCCGCACGACTTCGGGAATATTGGTCGGACCTGGAATGAAAAGCCCAGTTTTTCCGTTTGTGTTTTTAAGCATGGTTACCTCCTAAGTTGGAGGCATCATGGTTCTATCTTGGAAAAAGAGTTAGCAGTTTGATGTCAATTTGTGCGCTTTGTAATTTACAAACTGAATTTTTGTCATTTTTGTCTGCTGTAGAAACGCCACATGCCGGATGCAAACTGAAGACGCAGGCACAACAGTAAACACGACGTTAAACAAAACCTTCAAAACCAGTTACAACACTCTACAGAATCTAAATTTAAGACTGATAGCATTAAACCTGTCATCGATTGATGTGCTCACGCCCCGAGTATTTTGTGGAGGAGGATGGTATGAACAGGTTCGCTAGAATCACTTTTGTATGCGCTGCTGCTTCTGCGGCCACTTTCTTTGCGCTATCAAATCAGTATGTAACAACCGTCGAAGCCTCAAAATCTGATCAAACGACGATCCAGATTAGCGGCTATGATCCTGTGAGTTATTTCAATTCTTCGGGGCCATTGCCCGGCTCAGATAAACTTCACGCCAGCCATAACGGCCAAAGATATTTGTTCTCGTCAGCGGAAAACCTGGAGTTATTCAAACAGAACCCAGGGAAGTATACGCCACAGTTTGGCGGAAACTGCGCGCTGGGCATGTCGTTTGGCCGGCAGTCAAAAGTAGACCCGGAAGTTTATGAGATTGTGGATGGCAAGCTTTACCTTCTGCTCAATCCCGGAACCAAAAGGATGTGGGATAAGAAACAAGACCGGCACATTGTTCGCGCAAACACACATTGGCAAAAAACTGGCAAGGACAAGGTCAGGTAGTCATGTTGCAGGGCGGGTTTAGAGACAAGTTGAAAATTAGCAAGATCTCCAGAAGGCTTCTTCTGATCATGATCTCATTGATTGTGCTTATCGTCAGCGCATTTGGGAATCAATTTGCCAAAACCCAATACGCATCCGAATTGCAGCAATTGAAGGATGAACAGGCGCTTTTGACAGAAAGCCAAGCCCTAATCCTTTCACAAATCCTTTCTGAAAACCAAAACATTGATGAGCGGGTATTTTTAGTTCTCTCCGGAGCTTTAGCAAACCCTTCGATTGTTGGCGCACAACTCACCTCCATGGATGGAGACAACATTCACTCATTGGGGAAACTTGGCACTGAAGACCCGTCCCTTTTTGCATGGGGTGAGAAAATCTTAATAGCCGTCAATGATACGGTTTTGCCGATGGGCATGTTGTACACCTATTCCAGCGACGCGTTAATTCGCCAGAATACCATTGAAGCGTCGATGCGTACGCTCAAACTGGTCACAATCTTGACTATCCTCATGGCTACCGTTCTGGTTCTGTGGTTGAGATTGGTTTTCGAAAGACCTCTCAACAGATTGGTTCAAGCTTTGGATCGCGAACCGGGGTCAGAACATATCCCAGTAAACTGGAATAGTGATGATGAAATGGGCTTTCTCATTTCCAAATTTAACATTCTGAATTCAAAAGTACACGAGACAGTCAACGGATTGAAATCAGAACTTCGCGAGACCGAAAAGCGCGAAGTGAAGCGCATCAAGGCATTTGCCAACGCGACAATGGAAGGATTGATCGTTCATGAACATCACATAATCGTCGATGTGAACGATGCGTTTTGTCGATTGATGGGAATGCAACAGGAGGATTTGATTGGGATGAATCTGCACTCTTTCATTGATCTTGATTACATGAAAGACGAAATGGGAAGCTGTGTCGCTGATGCCATCATGCGGAAAGCCAAGCTTATCGATGCAAAAGGAAAAGAGTTCATTGTCGAACTTCTTGAGCGCACGTTCACGCTCGACGCCAACAATCGTAAGATTATCTCAGTTCGGGATGTCACAGAACAATTCCATGCAGAAGAGAAGATTCGCTATCTGGCGCATAACGACCCGCTGACCAGTCTTAAAAACCGCGTTCAATTCAGAGCAGAGTTGCGCCAATATCTCTCACCTACATCTCGAGTGAATGAGAACGTATCCTTGCTGTTCCTTGATCTCGACCGCTTTAAGAACGTCAATGACGAATACGGTCATGAAATCGGTGACCAACTTCTGAAACAAGCCGCTAAGCGAATGAAAGACTGTCTGGGCAAGCGTGATATAGCTGCCAGACTTGGTGGCGATGAGTTTGCCATCGTTCTTGTTAGCGAGAAAAATGGGGCTGATCCTCTAGATACCGCACATACTCTAATCGATGAAATCTCAAAACCTTACGCGATCAATTCAATGGTGTTGGAAATTGGTGTGAGTGTGGGACTGGTCCAATTATCAGACACAGAGCACACTATTGAAGAGATTCTAAAACGTGCTGATCTTTCTCTTTACAAGGCGAAGAACTCTGGTCGCGGCACAGTATGTGTCTACGACAAGAAAATGGCTGAAACCTTGCTGAAGAACCAGCAAATCGAACGCAAATTAAGAGAAGCTATCAAATACAATGAAATTGAAATCCATTTCCAACCGCAGTTGAACCTTAACGGCAGGGGGATCGACTGCTTTGAGGCTTTGGCACGCTGGCATGATCCAGAGTTAGGGCATGTGCCGCCTGACATTTTCATTCCGATCGCCGAGCGGAGCGGTCTGGTATCAAGCTTTGGCAGTTATGTTCAGGAAGCTGCAATCCGTATCGCCAGTTCTTGGCCAAAGGACATCAAGCTGGCTGTAAATGTTTCTCCGACCGAGTTTGGTAACCCAAATCTGGCACGCCAAATTGCAGCTTTGTTGAAGAAATATGATTTTGAAGCACACAGACTGGAACTGGAAATCACAGAAGCGTCGCTTTTCTCCGATGAAGCCCGTGCGTTGAAAACCATGAAGAGCCTGAAGTCAAAAGGGATATCGATTGCCATCGACGACTTTGGCACCGGATATTCAAGCTTGAGTTTCTTACAACGCTTCCCGGTTGACCGGATAAAAATAGACAAGTCGTTTGTCGGAAAGATCATTGAAGATCGAGATTCCGCAAAAATCGTAAGCTCGATTATTGGCTTGAGTAAAAACCTTGGCATTGATGTGGTTGCTGAAGGCATTGAAACAACACAACAGCGGCAGGCTTTGGAGATGCAAGGATGCACTTCAATTCAGGGCTACCTTGTTGGCAAACCGTTGTCCGTTGCCGATGTGACGCTGTTTATTTCTGATGCTCCAGAAGAAGAGAAGACAGAAGCCGCTTAAACCCGGAATAGCTTTTCCTTTTTGGTCTGCGGCACACTCAATCCAATAAAGATGCACTTTTAAAAGTCAGTCGGTGCACCGCCCTCTTCCTTGCGTTTGGCAACAAATGTTTCAAGCTCTTCGCGGATGCTCTCATCCATGGGTGGCGCTTCGAACTCCTCCAGAATTTGCTTGTACATTTTGTTGGCTCGTTCCAGCGTTGTTACCGCACCGCTATCCCGCCAGTTTTCAAAGTTTGACCAGTCAGACAAGAAAGGTTGATAAAAGGCTGTTTCATAGCGCTCTTGAGTGTGGTCAATCCCGAAGAAATGTCCACCCTGCCCAACTTCAGCAATGGCATCCAAAGCGAGTTCGTTCGCGTCCCATTTTACCGGGCCCATATAGGTGATCAATTGAGAAAGCTGCTCGCAATCCATTACGAACTTTTCGAAGGATGCACATAGTCCGCCCTCCAACCAACCGGCCGCGTGATAGACCATGTTTGTCCCTGACGTGAGTGCGGCAAACAGCGAATGCGAGCTCTCCCACGTTGCCTGATTATCGGGCGTGTTTGAAACGCAAGTGTTAGATGAGCGCAGAGGCAAATCATAGTAACGCGCCATTTGCCCGGTCATTTGGGTGGTGCGAATATAGTCCGGTGTACCAAAGGCTGGCGCACCGGTTTTCATGTCAACATTGGACGAGAAGGTGCCAATGGCGCATGCACATCCGGGCTTTATACATTGAATAAGAACGATGGCACACAGTGCTTCTGCAATGGATTGAGCAACGGTCCCTGCCAATGTAATCGGCGACATAGCACCTGCAAGGGTGAAGGGTGTGACCACCGTAGGCTGTCCCCGGCGTGCAAGACGCATTAGTCCATCCAACATGGGCCAGTCATGCTTGAGCGGAGATGTGGAATTAATGTTCGTGTACATGCGCGGTGTCGCATCAAACTCTTCATGCGTCAGGCCGCCTGCAATCCGAACCATTTCCATCACATCATCAACCCGCTCAGGGCCAAGAGAATAGGCGTGCACCACTTTGTCAGTCAGCGTCAGCTTGTCATACAAGCAATCCAAATGACGGACCGAGGCATGGATATCCATCGGCTCAACCGGATAACCGCCCGCGAAGTGCAGACAATTAAAATATTGCGTCAGCTTGATAAAATCCTGATACGCCTTTCGATTGCCAATCTGACGCCCCTCTTCCATGTTGGAATAATTGGGCGGCGAAGAGACATTGCCAAAGGTAATATAGTTTCCACCAATCGTAATCTGGCGCTCAGGATTGCGGGGTGTCAACGTAAACTGGCTTGGTGCAAGGGCGATCTTTTCCATCACCATCGCACGATCCATTTTCACCAGAGCGCTTTCTGATGTTTCATTGGAAATATCCGCGCCTGCTTCTTTAAGGATTTTCACAGCTTCTGGATTGAGAAACTCAATGCCGATCTCTTCCAGAATTTTCATAGCCGCATCGTGAACGGCTTCTACGCCTTCCTGTGGAAGTGGCTCAATCGGCTTGTCGGTGTTTACCGGGACACTCCAGGGGATTTGCTTGATCGCAGCACCCTGCCCACGTTTATTGCCTGCACGTCCGCCTGACCTACGCCCCCGTTTTGGTGAGGGTGTTTCTACTTCTTCCAAAGACATGCATACTCTCCCGAAGCACGATTTGCGTTCGATGAAAGCTTGCGTCAGCTTTAGTGCGTTTTCAATTAAAGATTACGACTCTGCTAACTCAATTGAGACATTGTCGCGAGAAAGCGTTTGATGGTTTGACTTATTGCGTTTGGGAGAGCTTTGCGGCGTGTTGGTAAACTTTTTCCAAAGCCAATTCCATTGCAGTTTCAATCTGCATGTTAAATGCATCCCAGCCTTCCTTGCCTTCGGTCAAGGCCCGGATCGCTTCGAGTTCAGCCAGTACGTAGTCGCCCAATACATGCGCTTCCATGTATCTTCTCCACTTGGTTTTCTTCAACCCTGACCGTCCTGTTCCCGCGAACAATCCATGCCAGTAAGTACGGGCTCACGTCAATTGCGGAAGACGCATAGGGACATGAAAATAGTATATGTCCTTAGAAAAGAGTTACTTGGCTTTTCGAGAAAGGCACCAGTGTAGTAAGGAAAAATCAACTTATCCAATGTGATTTGAACGTGTTTTTCAGACGAAATTTTGAATGGCGATCCGGGAAGGATTCGAACCCTCGACCTGCTGATTAGAAGTCAGCTGCTCTATCCAGCTGAGCTACCGGACCGCGTAGGTATTTCTATAAAGAAAAGTTTGATTCACGCAAACAGATTAATGCGTCCACGGAAGTGTTCTATCGGAAGCAAAGTTCTCAGAGTAAGACATGACACGTCTTTTCTGCTTTTGTGGCTTCTGGATTGAATATGCAATGCCATGAGCTTCCGCATATTCTTTCGCGGCATCTGCTGAGTTGAACTCAAGTTTCACCTGAGACTTCATATCTGAAGATGATGTATACCCCATCAATGGATCAATCTTGCGAGCCTCATCCGCTTCAAACTCTAAAATCCAGCGGTTCGTCTTCGACTTACCGGATTGCATGGCCGTTTTGGCGGGTTGATAAATTCGTGCTGGCATCGCGTCTTTGTACAGAACTGTTCCAGTGGATTTTTGGTCGGAGCGGCAGGATTCGAACCTGCGACCCTCTGGTCCCAAACCAGATGCGCTACCAGACTGCGCCACGCTCCGTTTTCGGCTCAAACCACTACACCTCAATGCATCGCCCTGCAAGTGCGAAAAGCAGTGATTTCAAACTATTTTTCCTTATTCCTAATCAGCATCGTTAAAGTCCGGGTGAATAATACGATCACCCGGTTTCAAACCGATTTGATTGGCGATCCCTGCATTCACTTCCAGCACGTGAGAGACCGGACCACCAGATGAGATTATGTCCCGTGAAAAAGGTGTTGTATTTTTAGCAACACGAAGAACCGTCCCGTTTGGCTCGATGAAAATCATATCCAACGATAAAACGGTATTCTGCATCCACATCGCAATCGGTTCGGTTCTCATAAAATCGAACAGCATTCCATGATTGGGAGCCATTTCTGTTCTAAACATCAATCCGACCGCGCGCTCTCGTTCATCATCGGCAACTTCAACAGCAAAGGTGAATGACCCTGCTCCGGTTTCGATCACGAGTTCTTCAAGGGGCAGCAGTGTTTCTTGAGCCTGCTGTTGCGCTAGAACAGACGCAGGTGCTGCAAGCGAAACAAACAATACTGCAGAAATAATAGAAAGAGTTTTCAAAAGGTTCATTCATCAGTCCATACACGATAAACACGGCTCAATTCAGGACAGAACCATATGATTTGTCAATGTGAATACAAAAATGGCAGCAAGTTAGCAGTCTGACTTAGTTCGTATTCCGCGAGAGGTTTTCATCGTCCGGGAAGATTTCCGCAGCCATCAGACCCTTAGGGCCCTGGCCGAAGCGAACACGCACATATTGCCCAGGGCGAAGTTCAGTCAGACCGAAGCGTCTTAGGGTTTCCATATGCACGAAAATGTCTTCATTGCCGCGCACTACAAAGCCATAGCCTTTGGTTCTATTGAACCATTTAACCTGAACGCGTTCCAAACCACTTTCTGCTCTTACGTCAAAGTGGGTTTTTCCACCTTCTTTAAGCGAAGGATGAGTTGCCGTGCTTTCATCCATTGAAAGGACACGCAAAGCTTGCAGCCCGCGATCACGGCGCACAACTTCGCAAACGATCCGCGCGCCTTCGGGAGCTGTTTGAAAACCATCGCGACGTAGGCTGGTGACGTGCAAAAGAATATCTTCGCCGCCTTCGTCAGGAACAATAAAACCAAAACCCTTAGAAACATCGAACCATTTTATAGTGCCCGCCGCCTCGCGAACATCTACCGCATCGTTTTCAGCACTAGCGGCTTCGCCGCTTTGCACATATTCCGCTGAATGTGGTTTGTCCCCCGACATGACTACTTACTTCCATATTGCCGCGTATCAGAATCTGGATATCTGATTCTCTGACATGTTAACATCTTGCTGCTGCGGGACCGCAAGTACAAAACTCAAAAAATGAAAAAAAACTAACAAGGCTGTGTAAAAGCCGCATATAAGCTCTATGTTTAAAGACATAGCTCGCAATACGCCTACCAAATCCGAAGAGGAGCCCCCATGAAATATTTGCATACGATGGTCCGAATAAAGAACCTCGATGATTCGCTTGATTTTTACTGCAATAAATTGGGAATGGTAGAAGTTCACCGTTATGAAAGTGAAGCAGGTCGCTTTACCAACATCTTCTTATCCGCACCTGACGATCTCAGTTCAACCAAAGATCAAGCATCGACCAGACGCGCCCCGGTTCTAGAACTTACGTATAATTGGGACCCGGAAGACTATACCGGCGGTAGAAATTTTGGCCATTTGGCCTTTGCGGTGGATGATATTCACGCATTCTGTAGCAATCTCATGAAGGCTGGAGTAACGATCAACCGGCCTCCGCGCGATGGCTTTATGGCGTTTATTCGCTCACCCGATAATATCTCGATTGAGTTACTTCAAAAAGGCAATGCGCTTGAGCCTGTCGAACCTTGGAAAAGTATGGAAAACACCGGCGAATGGTAGAGGCCCAGCCTGTTGTGGTTTTTCCAACCCAATTGTGTCTTGTTTCAGCCTTAATTAACGTCTAATTCGATCGACGTTATTTGCTGGGAATAACATAATTCGATTATTTTTGGATCGGGCCAGTTTTCGATCTTGTAATCGTTAGGAATAATTAACTTTCGGGCGCGTAGCGTCAGAAATTATATCGGATGATTCGGGGGCAGAATCGACATTGAGTAGATTGTTGAAAAACATGATGGATACAAAACCATCACAGTTTGCCCTTAAATACCGCTCGCGTGTTTCTCGCAGTCTCCTTTTGTTGTCTTCTGCCGCGGCTCTATCGGCATGTGTTTCTCAATCTGAAGTTCTCACTATTGACACCAGCCTTCAACAACCATCCCCTCAACTGGGCCTTGCTTCGAACGGCGATTTATCCTCCAACACGGCACCGAACATTCCGATACGTGCGCCAAGACCAACCCTTGAGACTGCAAATCTGACTGCGGGAGGATCCGAAACAAGCACAGCTTCCGCAACTCAACAATCGTCCAGCTCGGTTCTAGCCGCTGTTGATCCTGCACAACCGACCGTTCCTGCACAAACTGTTATTGAAAATGCAGCGGCCTCACCGACATCTGCTGAAGTCGCGACCGCCGCACCCACAACCGAAGTGGCCAGCGTGTCCACTTCTGCTGCCCCGACCACGCCAGAAGCGGCAGCTGTTCAGGCCACATCTGGCGGTACAACAGAGGTTACAAAGCCAGACCTTAATACGTCTGATATTCCATCGACCACTGCTGAAGCCCCGAAGGCTGAGACTCAACAACTGGCTTCACTATCTGCTCCCGCTGTTCCTGAGCCAGTTGCAGCTGAAAAACCGAAAGCTACGGGCCTTTTTGCCCGTCTATTCCAAGGCAATGGGACAAAGAAATTAGAACGGCCTCAAACCAAACGCACAAATGGCGGCTCAGCAGGACGCGGCGACGATGATGGCGGAGTGAGAATCGCTTCTGCCCATGCAACTGCCAAAAAGAGTAAATCGCCGTCGCGGCCTAAAACCGTAAGAATCAAGCAACGCGACACATCTACAAACAGCGCTCTTCCGGGTGTTAAAAGCACAGCCCAAATCTTTGGCGTGAAAGAAGACGATACTGCAGCGTCTAGCACTCCATCAGTCACTCAAGTGGCAGCGGTTGGTAGCTTAGGAAGACTTTCGCCAAATGGCATTCGTGTTCAACATTCGAAGGTACAGGTCGCATGCCTGAAGCCGGGCATATTGCGGATGTTGAAACAGGTCGAGCGGAAATATGGGCGTAAACCTATTGTGACATCCGGCTATCGTAGCCCAAAGCGAAACCGACGCGCTGGTGGTGCTAAAAATTCCATGCATATTTATTGCAAGGCGGCCGATATTCAGGTCGAAGGCGTCTCGAAATGGCAGTTGGCGAAGTATTTGCGCACCCTGCCTGGGCGTGGCGGCGTAGGCACCTACTGCAGAACCAAATCGGTTCACATCGATACCGGTTCTGTGCGAGACTGGCACCACCCTTGCCGCCGATCTTCCAAGCGGAAGAAGCGCAAAACCTGATATTGATCAGGCTCGTATCGACATTATTCATGCAAGCCTGAATTATTTTTAAAAAAGCTGAAAATTTCGCTTGATGCTTGGAAGCGACGCTTCTATAACCCGCTTCACACACAGATGTGCTCCCTTCGTCTATCGGTTAGGACGCCAGGTTTTCAACCTGGAAAGAGGGGTTCGATTCCCCTAGGGAGTACCACTGTGTTTTCCATGACATCGTTGAAGAATAATTGTTACTCAATATGATTGACGTGGATAAAACCCGCGCCATTTTCATCTCATGCTTCGTCTGCTTCTTCCCTTGATAGTTGTTTGCCTTGTTGCGCAACACGCCATCGCTGCTCAACGACAGGTCGCTTTGGAGTTGGCTCTTGTGGTGGATACTTCCTCAAGCGTTGATGCGGATGAATTTGAGTTGCAACGACGCGGCATTGCTGAGGTGTTTGCTCATCCCGATTTAATTGCAGTTATTGAGGGCATGGGCTCTAGCGGAATTGCAGTCACACTGATTGAATGGTCCGGCAAAAATCAACAACACAGCGTCGTAGACTGGACCCTTATCAATGACCAAGCCTCTGCACTTGGCTTCTCTCGGAAGCTTTTGAAGCAGCCACGCACATTAAGTGGCTCTACTGACATTGGAAGTGTTTTAGAACACGCTATCGATGCATTTGAGACCAATTCATTCCTGGGGAATCGAAAAGTCATCGATGTCTCCGGTGATGGACGCGGAAGCGGCAATACATCTGAGGCCCAACGCGATATTGCTGTTCTAAAAGGCATCACCATCAATGGCCTCGTCATCTTCAACGATGAAGTCGGTGTGGGTGCTATTGAAGAAGTCGATCTGGTTCGACACTACGTAAACAAAGTGATTGGTGGCAATGGCGCGTTCCTGATGACCGCTAAGGGCTTTGAGGATTTTCGTAGCGCCATCCTTCGCAAACTCATTCGTGAAATTTTGGGAACCGGCACTGCGCGTCTTTCCCAATAAGATAAATAATGGCTTTGCAAATTCGATCTCATCGCTTATCTACCTAATGATAGATAGACTGGACTTGTGCAATGGTCACTCATACAACAGACATCGCAATTGTCGGAGGAGGCTTGTCCGGCCTCACGACTGCCTATCGATTGGCAGAGGCCAATCTTGACTTCCAGCTCCTTGAAGCCGGCGCAACCTTGGGCGGCCGCATTCAATCTATTCGAGACAAGCAGGATAATTCCGTGCTTGCTGATTTGGGTCCAACATGGGTCTGGCCGCAGTTC
>CALLHT010000269.1 GCA_938009335.1 uncultured Rhizobiaceae group bacterium | reverse complement strand
CGGCACACAACGCTTTGCTCCGTTGAACAGCTGGCCTGATAACGGCAACCTCGATAAAGCCCGTCGTCTGCTTTGGCCAATCAAACAAAAATACGGCAACAAGATTTCATGGGCAGATCTTATGATCCTCGCTGGCAATGTGGGCATGGAAACTTGCGGCTTCAAAACATTCGGGTTTGCTGGTGGCCGCGAAGACGTATGGGAACCAGAGGAAGACATTTATTGGGGCCCTGAATCAGAATGGCTTGCAGATGAGCGCTATTCAGGAGAACGTGAACTCGCAACACCTCTAGGTGCCGTGCAGATGGGCTTGATCTATGTGAATCCGGAAGGTCCGAACGCAAATCCGGACCCGATTAAATCGGCGTACGACATTCGCGATACGTTTGGCCGTATGGCTATGGATGATTACGAAACTGTGGCACTGGTTGCAGGCGGACACACATTCGGTAAGGGCCATGGTGCGGGACCGGAAGATGCAGTTGGAGTAGAGCCAGAAGGTGCGCCTATTCAGAACATGGGCTTTGGCTGGATCAACGAACATGGTTCAGGCAAAGGCAATGACACCACAACAGCAGGCTTTGAAGGTTCTTGGACGCCAACGCCAAACGAGTGGAACATGGAATATTTCGAAGTTCTGCTTGGCTATGATTGGGAGCAAACCACAAGTGCAGCAGGTCACGTGCAATGGCAGCCGAAAGCAGGTCAAGGCGCACCGGAAGCACCAACCGCACATGATGCATCAAAAACTCAGCCTTTGATGATGACGACTGCAGACATGGCGCTAAAAATGTTCCCGGATTACGCAAAGATCTCGCAACACTTCCTCGACAATCCAGAAGAGTTTGCGGACGCATATGCACGCGCTTGGTTTAAACTGACCCACCGCGACATGGGACCTAAAACCCGATATGTCGGCGAAGAAGTGCCATCAGAAGACCTAATCTGGCAAGATCCGGTACCGGCTCACGAAGGCGATATGCTCAGTGATGCTGATATTGAAGCACTGAAAACAAAAATCTTGGGTTCAGGACTTTCCACCCAACAGTTGGTTTCAACCGCTTGGGCATCCGCTTCAACCTTCCGTGGTTCAGATCTTCGTGGTGGTGCTAATGGCGCGCGCATTGCCCTTGCACCGCAAAAGGACTGGGACGTAAACAACCCGGATGAAATGGGTAAAGTGCTCGACACACTTGAAGGCATCAAGAATGACTTCGCCGGAAATGTTTCACTTGCAGACCTGATCGTCCTTGGTGGTTGCGCGGCAATCGAAAAAGCATCAGGTGCTTCGGTTCCGTTTACTCCGGGTCGCACGGACACAACGCAAGAACTGACAGATGTAGCTTCTTTTGAAGTGCTCGAGCCGAAATTTGATGGTTTCCGTAACTACAAAAACACCAATGATCCACGCTCAACAGAAGCCCTTTTGGTCGACAAGGCACAATTGCTCGGACTGACTGCACCTGAGATGACGGCACTTGTGGGCGGACTTCGCTCGCTGGATGCAAATGCCCACGGTTCAAAGCATGGTGTCTTTACGAACAACCCAGGCACATTAAGCAACGACTTCTTTGTGAATGTTCTGGACATGGGCACAGAGTGGAAAGCAACCGATGACACGGAAGAAGTGTTCGAAGGCCGCGACCGTGCAACAGGCGATGTGAAGTGGACCGGGACACGTGCAGACATCGTGTTCGGTTCAAACTCAATCCTGCGTGCAATTGCGGAAGTCTATGCTCAGGACGACAACAAAGCCAAATTCACCAACGATTTCATCGCTGCATGGAACAAGGTGATGATGGCAGATCGTTTCGACATCAACTAAGTCGTAACAAAGATCCAAAATTTGAAAGCGCTGCGGGAAATCGTGGCGCTTTTTACGTCATGGATATGAGATCCGTCGCGCCGCCTTCAGGGTTCTTTAACGGTGCAGTAAGTTCTCCTGCCTCTACCGCGCGATCATGATTGAGCGCCCAATGAACCGTCGGGAAAGCGATCTCATCCCAAGGAATATCGTCCCACTCAAAGAGTTCTACCTCGAGACTTTCTTCGCCTGCAGAAAACTCAGGAGACTTCATCGTTGCACGGTAAATCAATTGAACCTGTGACAATCGCTCAACCGTATAGACGGCGAGCAATCCGCTTAGATTGAGGTCAGCGTTTGCTTCTTCCATCGCCTCACGCTTTGCGCCATCTTCCGGAGATTCGCGCAGTTCCATATATCCCGCAGGAATGGTCCAATAGCCTTTGCGCGGTTCAATAGCGCGACGACAAAGCAGTATCTTGCCCTCATGACGTACGACCGAACCTACCACAATCTTCGGGTTCTCATAATCAACGAACTCACAATGATCGCATACATTTCGACCATGCGTATCGCCTGCCGGAGTGCGGCGGCTGAAAGAAGGTTTCAGAAAATCATTCATAGCAAGTTAGCTAGCGCTTGAGAGCTTCTGTTCAAGCAGCGGTAGAATCGTGTTCTGCAATTGCGCCGGACTAATCGGACCCACATGCTTGTAAAAAATTACGCCATTCCCATCGACCAGAAAAGTCTCCGGCACACCATAAACACCCCATTCAATGGAAGCGCGGCCATTGCGATCAACGCCAATCACATTATAAGGGTTGCCAAGCTCTTCAAGGAAAGAAAGCGCATTGCGATTGCCATCTTTGTGGTTGATCCCAACAAGCTGAATGCGATCATCTTCGCCTAGTTTGACGATCTGCGGATGTTCTTGTCTGCAGGGGACGCACCAGGAAGCAAAGATATTCACAACGCTCACTTTGCCACTTTTGAAGGTTGCAGCCTCCATTCCTGGAAGTCCTGTTTTCGCGAGGGGTGGCACAATAAGAACCGGCGCCGGATCATTCAGAAGAGCGGAAGGCAGCGCTGAAACGTCCCGCCCTTCCGTTGAAAGAAGCGAATAGAAGACACCTGACAGGGCGAGAAAAATCACAAGCGGCAAAAGTGCTACCCAAAGGTTTGCCTTCTTGGGTGCTGCCTCATTCATGCGTCAGTCTTTTCCAACTTAGCTTCCATGCGCGCGAGTTCTTTTTTGCGAGCCGCATGTGTCCGCCAAATCACAAGCGTTGTGATGGAGAGCGCCAGAAAACTGATCACATAGGATGGAACAATAAAGGCTGCGTGTTCACCGAACATGATTACTTCCTCCGTGCCTGTTTCATTTTCATGGCACGAATACGCCGTGCCAGCACCTCATTTCGCATCGACATAAAATGCAGGGTGAAGAACAAAGCCATATAGGCGAGTGCCATAATCAGCAGCGGATATAGAAATTCAGGCCCCATGGCAGGGCGATCAAACCGGGAAACACTCGCAGGTTGGTGAAGCGTGTTCCACCAATCGACCGAGAACTTGATGATCGGGATAATGGCAAAGCCAACCAGTGTCATGATGGCGAGGGGTTGCGCTGCTTCAGAAGGTTCATCAAATGCTTTTGAAAGCGCGATCATGCCGAGATAGATGATCAACAAAATCAGGACAGACGTCATGCGCGCATCCCATTCCCACCAGGTTCCCCACATCGG
>CALLHT010000268.1 GCA_938009335.1 uncultured Rhizobiaceae group bacterium | reverse complement strand
TCCGTTCTTGGGTTATTGTGGCATCAATCATGACCATAGTGATTCACCAAAGTCAAAACGCCGGGGCCTCGATTGACGTTTCAACTCCCCACTACGGGTCAAGAATTTCTCATCATGCTTGTACCGTTCGTCACCCTATTGCTGGGTTTGGCGTTTTTGGTGCTGCCCGGCAGGGTGCTCATCTATATGGGGCTTCGTGCAAGGCCTGATAAGCGAGAGGCAATCGGGGAAGGGCGTTCCAGCTTTGCAGGGCCATTGCTGGCGGTCGGGTTATGTTGCCTCATTTTGCAGGAACCTATCGCGCTGCAGCCAGGATTGAATTTCGTTCTGGCGTTGGGTTGGAGTTTGGCAGCGTTTGGCCGTGTTCTTCAAATGATGTTTGATGGTGGATGGCGAAAACGCATACAAGTGCGGTTTGTGCTTGCTGCAGTTCTTGCCGGGATTGGCTGGACTTCAGCCGATGTTCCGACATTTTATTGTTTCGAAGTTGGTCTGACCAACTGCTATGCGCCGCAAAGCACGTTTGAGTGGGTGTTGTATCTCACCGCTGCGTTGACATTGGTGCTTGGTTTGATCTCTTTGCTATTGCCGAAGCTGGCTTTGAGGATTTTGCGTCTTGAGCACCGGATGCGATATCCATTTGGGGTGGGGGAGCCTCGCGGCACGCTTGCCGGTTTTTATACAAGTCTTGGTGCAACGGTCCTGCTGGCACCTCAGCCGCTCGATTTTGTTGCACTGATGTTGGGGGCTGCGTGGTTGTTAACCGGAGCAGGTCGGGCGCTTTCTATGGTGGTGGATCGTGGATTCACGCCATACAACATTGCAGGCACAGTCTTTGAGGCTGGAATCGGAATTGCGCTGCTGGGGCTGATGTTCCGGATATTTTAGCTCAAATTGTCCGGTTTTTCTCCATACTTCGTCTAATGCGACAAAGGAATCCATCTTATTTCCCCAACCCAACTTGCGAGTCTGAAAACCGTGTGCTAGGGGAAGCTCGATTTCATCAGAGCGAGACTTTCGCTGGATGAGATTATGTAGCAAAAAAGTTCAATTTTTTCAGTGAACCTGGCTGTTTTTCAAAGTTCCAGTCATTCGCTGAAATTCTGGCAGAAAAGATACCGTACGTGTCAAATTCCGAATCGATACCTTCCGGAGTGACTGCGAGATATGCGTCAGCATTGTTTGACCTCGCGCTGTCCGAGAAAAAAATCCCGGCGGTGGAAAAAGACCTGAAGCGTTTTGACGACCTCCTTAAAGGCAGCGAAGATTTAAAGCGCCTTGTCGTTTCGCCGGTTTTCTCTTCCGATGATCAAGCCAAAGCGATTGACGCTGTTCTCAAGAAAGCAAAGATCACCGGTTTGGTAGGCAATTTCATTCGTGTTGTTGCAAAAAACCGTCGCCTGTTCGCGATGCAGCAGATGTTGCCTGCTTACCGCGCGCTTGTGGCCGAGCATAAAGGTGAAATCACGGCTGACGTTACCGTCGCCAGTGCGCTTTCAGCGGCTCAAACAAAAGATTTGAAAGCTGCACTCAAGAGTGTGGTTGGAAAAGAGGTTGCTATTAATGCAACCGTGGACCCGTCGATCCTCGGCGGAATGATCGTGAAAGTGGGCTCTAAGCAGATTGATACATCTCTTAAAACTCGTCTTTCTTCACTAAAGCTAGCGCTCAAAGAGGTCGGCTAACATGGATATTCGTGCAGCGGAAGTTTCCGCAATTCTAAAAGATCAAATCAAGAATTTTGGCAAAGAGGCGGAAGTCTCTGAAGTTGGTCAGGTTCTTTCCGTCGGTGACGGTATTGCCCGTGTTTACGGTCTGGACAATGTGCAGGCTGGTGAGCTTGTGGAATTCCCGGGCGGTATCGCTGGTATGGCGCTTAACCTTGAATCAGACAACGTTGGTGTTGTTCTGTTCGGGGATGACCGTGGCATCAAAGAAGGTGACACTGTTAAGCGTACCGGTTCAATCGTTGACGTTCCCGTCGGCCCAGAGCTTCTTGGCCGAGTGGTTGACGCTCTTGGTAACCCGATTGACGGCAAAGGCCCAATCAAAGCCAAGAAACGTGCTCGTGTGGACGTTAAAGCGCCGGGCATTATGCCTCGTAAATCTGTGCATGAGCCAATGTCTACGGGTCTAAAATCAATCGATGCTCTTATCCCAGTAGGTCGTGGCCAGCGTGAGCTTGTGATTGGTGACCGCCAAACTGGTAAAACAGCGATCATTCTCGATACGTTCCTGAACCAGAAGCCTGCACACGATGAAAATCGTGAAAATGACAAGCTTTACTGCGTTTATGTTGCGGTGGGTCAGAAGCGTTCGACTGTTGCCCAGTTCGTGAAAGTTCTCGAAGAGCGCGGTGCACTTGAATATTCAATCATCGTTGCGGCGACTGCGTCAGACCCTGCTCCAATGCAGTTCCTAGCACCATTTGCCGGTTGTGCGATGGGTGAATATTTCCGCGATAACGGTCAACACGCATTGATTGGTTACGATGACCTTTCAAAACAGGCTGTTGCGTATCGTCAAATGTCACTTCTTCTTCGTCGTCCTCCGGGCCGTGAAGCCTATCCGGGTGACGTTTTCTACCTTCACTCCCGTCTTCTTGAGCGTTCAGCGAAGTTGAACGAAGATCAGGGTGCTGGTTCTTTGACCGCGCTTCCTGTGATTGAAACTCAAGGTAACGACGTGTCAGCGTTTATTCCGACCAACGTAATCTCGATCACAGACGGTCAGATCTTCCTTGAAACAGACCTATTCTTCCAGGGTATTCGTCCTGCGGTGAACGTTGGTCTTTCAGTTTCTCGCGTGGGTTCTGCTGCTCAGGTTAAAGCGATGAAACAGGTTGCGGGTTCTATTAAAGGTGAACTTGCTCAGTATCGTGAAATGGCTGCGTTTGCGCAGTTCGGTTCAGACCTTGATGCTTCAACACAGCGTCTTCTAAACCGTGGTTCACGTTTGACTGAACTTCTCAAGCAGCCTCAGTTCTCTCCGCTTAAAACGGAAGAGCAAGTTGCGGTGATTTATGCAGGTGTGAACGGCTTCCTTGATGATCTTGAGATTTCTCAAGTTGGCCCATTTGAGCAAGGTTTGCTCTCAGCTATGCGCACCGAGCACAAAGATATTCTTGATGATATCGCTTCAAAGCAGGCACTTGATGACGACATTACTGCGCGTCTGAAATCTGCGATTGAAGGCTTCGCCAAGACTTTCGCATAAGGCTTGAACTAACAGGAACCCTTGACGGACACATTTTATGGCAAGTCTTAAGGATCTCAGAAATCGCATCGCTTCTGTGAAAGCTACACAGAAAATCACAAAAGCGATGCAAATGGTGGCAGCGGCCAAATTGCGCAAAGCGCAGATGGCTGCGGAAGCTGCTCGACCGTATTCCGAGCGTATGGCGAAGGTTCTGGCGAACATTTCGTCTGCGATGGAAGGTCAGGAAAATGCACCAGCCTTGATGGTTGGTAACGGAAGTGACCAGAGACATCTTTTGGTCGTCGCAACCGCGGAACGTGGTCTTTGCGGTGGTTTTAACTCATCGATTGCACGTCTTGCACGTGATAAGGCCCGTGCACTTCAAGCTGAAGGCAAGGATGTTACCATTCTTTGCGTTGGTAAGAAGGGTTATGACGCCATGAAGATGGAGTTTTCCTCCATCATGATGGAGCCAATCACTTTTCGTGAGGTGAAAAACGTAGGCTTTAATGAAGCTAACATCGTAGGGCAGAAGGTCCTTGATATGTTTGCGGATGGTGAGTTTGACGTTTGCACATTGTTCTACTCAGAATTCCAGTCTGTCATCAGCCAGATCCCGACCGAGCAACAGCTTATTCCTGCGAATATTGTTGGCTCAGAAGAAGGTGAAGCGACAGAGGAAGCTGACGTATCTTACGAATATGAGCCGGACGAAGAAGTGCTTCTTGCAGATCTTCTACCGCGTAACGTTTCCGTCCAGGTTTTCCGCGCGATTTTGGAAAATGCAGCATCTGAGCAGGGTGCTCGTATGTCTGCGATGGACAACGCGACGCGGAATGCTGGTGAAATGATTGATAAACTGACCCTGAGCTTTAACCGCCAGCGTCAGGCACAAATCACTAAAGAATTGATCGAAATTATCTCGGGCGCGGAAGCGCTTTAAAGCTGGAGAGTAAGCAAAATGGCAAAAGCAGCTACAACGAAAAAGGCGCCAGCGAAACGCGCGCCGGCCAAGAAAAAGGCCGCAGCCTCAGGTGCTGTTGGTAAAGTCGCACAGGTTATTGGTGCGGTTGTTGACGTTCAATTCGAAAGTCAACTTCCAGAGATTTTGAACTCGCTTGAAACAAGCAACAACGGCCAGCGTTTGGTTCTTGAGGTCGCTCAGCACCTTGGTGAGAACACGGTTCGTACCATTGCGATGGACTCCACAGAAGGTTTGGTTCGTGGTCAGGAAGTGGTTGATACAGGCGAGCCGATTAAGGTCCCTGTTGGTGAGGAAACTCTTGGCCGCATCATGAACGTTCTTGGTGAGCCGGTTGATGATGCTGGTCCAATCAAGACGAAGACTACTCGTGCAATTCACGCGGAAGCACCTGCTTACGTCGAGCAGTCGACAGAATCAGAAATTCTCGTAACAGGCATTAAGGTTGTTGACCTACTAGCGCCTTACGCGAAGGGTGGTAAAATCGGCCTCTTCGGCGGTGCGGGTGTTGGTAAAACAGTTCTCATCATGGAATTGATCAACAACATCGCGAAAGCACACGGTGGTTACTCTGTGTTTGCCGGTGTGGGTGAGCGTACTCGTGAGGGGAACGACCTTTACTGGGAAATGGTTGAATCCAACGTGAACAAAGAAGGCGGCGGAGAAGGTTCCAAAGCTGCGCTCGTTTACGGTCAGATGAACGAGCCGCCAGGAGCACGCGCACGTGTTGCTCTTTCAGGTCTAACAGTTGCGGAACACTTCCGTGATGAAGGTCAGGACGTTCTGTTCTTCGTGGATAACATCTTCCGCTTTACACAGGCTGGTTCAGAAGTGTCTGCGCTTCTCGGTCGTATCCCTTCTGCGGTGGGCTATCAGCCAACACTTGCAACAGACATGGGTGCGATGCAGGAACGCATTACAACAACAACCAAAGGCTCAATCACATCTGTGCAGGCGATTTACGTTCCTGCGGATGACTTGACTGACCCGGCGCCTGCCACATCATTCGCGCACTTGGATGCGACAACCACATTGAACCGTTCAATTGCTGAAAAAGGTATTTATCCTGCGGTGGATCCACTCGATTCAACATCACGCATGATGGACCCGCAAATCGTTGGTGAAGAGCACTACGAAGTTGCCCGTTCAGTGCAGGAAGTGCTTCAGCGCTATAAAGCTCTGCAGGACATTATCGCGATCTTGGGCATGGACGAATTGTCAGAAGAAGACAAACTTACTGTTGCACGTGCCCGTAAGGTTGAGCGCTTCTTGTCACAGCCGTTCTTTGTTGCTGAGGTCTTTACAGGGTCTCCAGGTAAACTGGTTGCGCTTGAAGACACAATCGCTGGCTTTAAAGGTCTGGTTGCTGGTGAGTACGATCATCTTCCAGAAGCGGCATTCTACATGGTTGGTTCTATGGACGAAGCAATCGAGAAAGCACAAAAACTAGCTGCTGAAGCTGCTTAACCGCAGCTTCATTTGAAGGAACAAAACAATGGCAGAAGCTTTTGCATTTGAGATTGTCTCTCCTGAGGCGCTGGTGCTTGGCGGCGAGGCGATCGCTGTCGATGTCCCGGGTTCAGAGGGATTTTTTACTGCAATGGCAAACCATGCGCCATTTATGACGACGGTTAAGCCTGGGGTCATAAATGTTCAGATGGAAGATGGCTCGTCCGAACGCATATTCGTCCGTGGCGGCTTTGCCGATGTGACGCCATCTGGCCTAACGGTGCTTGCAGAACATGCAACCATGCTGAAGCATCTCGACCTTAAAGACATCGATGATCACATCGAAAAAGTTCGCGAAGACATGGCTGAGCTTGAAGGTGACAGACGTGTTAAAATGGAGCGCATTCTGAGCCAGCTTGAAGAAGGCAAGGCGCAGGTGATGATCGAACTCGGCTGATCCTCGTTCTTAGTTCAAATTGTTTAAACCCGGCTTCGTGTTGATGCCGGGTTTTTTGTGTCCCTACGTATAGCGTCTCGCCCAAGACGGCAGAAACTGGCCTGTAAAGACTGTTGCAAAAAATGCATCATCTATAGCGATTTATAGCAGCAGACAGCAACGGTTATATATCGTATCAAGATCGTGGCTTCTACTTGTTCTGAAGACATCACGGCCAAGAGGTCGGACGTTTTCAATCTCTGCATCTCCTCCAAGTCACGCAACAAGAGCAAGTAGAAGCCTAATCACCCTCCCAAAATTCTGGTAAATATTTGCACAATTGATGTCGCAAGCCTGTCATGTCACTCTGTTAGTTGGGGGGCATAACACTAACCCGTTTTGGAGTATCCTATGACCCATCAACCGTTTCATGACCTGTCCTTCGATGAATTTGACGAAGTTGCGAGCCCGCGGCCTGAGTTTTCTGAATTTGATGATGTGGTTGAGCGAGCGATTTCTCGTCGAGGTTTTCTAACAGGAGTAGTCGCTGTTGGTGCCGCAAGCTTCCTGACTGGAACTGCTTTAGGAACTGGCACTGTGCAGGCGGCAAGCCGTTTTGGTTTCACCCCGGTAGATGCAAATACGTTGGATGACATCACGGTTCCAGACGGTTTCAATTGGCATGTCGCCATGAAATGGGGAGATGAACTGTTTGATGACAGTATTGCCTTAGATGAAGAAAGCCGTGGCACAGCCCTCTCGCAGGAGAAAGCGTTCGGCGACAATAATGACGGTATGACGCTCTTTTCCAAAGGTGGGCGCAACATTTTCGTTGTGAACAATGAATATGTGAACCGCGGCATCATCTTCGGTAATCGCGATAGCGGGCTCCCGGAGACCGACGATGATGTCAAAAAGGGCATGATGGGCCATGGGGTCACCGTAGCTGAAATTGCTCAGACAGATGGCAAGTGGAGCATTGTCAAAGGCTCAGAGTTGAACCGCCGCATTACACCGGCAACTGCGGTAGAGATTTCCGGTCCTGCCCGGGGTCATGACCTCATGAAAACGGCAGTGGACGCAACCGGAACCAAGGCATTCGGTACGTGGAATAATTGCGGCAATGGAGAAACCCCATGGGGTACGTATCTAGCGTGTGAAGAAAATTTCAATGGTTACTTCTCAGCAAGTGAGGAGGGGTTTGAGCAAACGCCGGATCAAGTACGTTACGGCCTCAAGAATGAGGATTGGGGTTATGGTTGGGCCAAGGTGGACGATCGTTTTGACCTTTCAAAAGATCCCAATGAACCCCATCGTGCGGGCTATGTCGTTGAGATCAATCCATTTGATCCAACGTCAACCCCTAAGAAGCGCACAGCCTTGGGGCGCTTCAAGCACGAGAATGCAGAGGTTGTCATCGCTGCCAATGGTCAGGTTGTTGTCTATATGGGTGACGACGAGCGCGGCGAATTTATTTACAAGTTCGTAAGTTCGGCCAAGTTTTCTGCCGCTGGTGATAATTCTGACATTCTGGATGACGGCAAGCTTTATGCCGCAAAATTCAACGATGATCAGACTGGTGATTGGATGGAGTTAAACCCCGAAACCACAGGCATGTCTTCGCAGGCTGAAGTGTGTATCCGCACACGGGTTGCCGGATCTGCGGTTGGTGCAACAACGATGGATCGCCCTGAATGGGTGGCGGCAAACCCGAACAAGGCGGAAGTCTATTGCGCGCTCACTAATAATAAAAACCGCGGTATAAAGCCAAATGCCGGTGGTGATGATACATCGCCAAATGCTCCAAATCCTCGCCCTGCAAATAATTATGGGCAGATAGTGCGTTGGATACCGGTCGATGGAGATCATACGTCCAATGCATTCAAGTGGGATTTGTTTGTTCTGGCGGGTAACCCCGGCGTTCATGGCAATACCGATCCAAAAAGCGGCTCACGCAACGTGACGACCGCCAACATGTTTAACTCCCCAGACGGATTGCAGTTTGATGACAATGGCTTCCTTTGGATCCAGACCGATGGCAAATATTCGAATGAAGGCGACTTCGAAGGTCAGGGTAACAATCAGATGCTGGTGGGTGACACGGCCACAGGTCAGATTGAACGTTTTCTGGTTGGGCCAAAAGAATGTGAGGTCACCGGATGCACCTGGTCCGCTGACCGTCGTACAATGTTTGTTGGCATCCAACACCCGGGCGAACGCGGTGATAGTTCCTGGCCGGATGGCGGAAACAGCATTCCGAAATCTGCCGTGATTGCTATTCAGCGCGATGATGGCGGTTTGATCGGCTAG
>CALLHT010000267.1 GCA_938009335.1 uncultured Rhizobiaceae group bacterium | reverse complement strand
ACATCAGAATTCGGGTCTGCAAGATCACCAAAGTGACGTGCTTCCGCCGGGCATGTTCTCACACACGCTGGCACCCGATCTTCTTCCGGCAGATTGTCGTTATAAATCCGGTCTACGCAAAGCGTACACTTCTTCATGACGTTCTCGACCGGGTCCATTTCACGCGCACCATAAGGACAAGCCCAAGCACATAGACCGCAGCCGATACACATGTCTTCGTCAACCAGAACGATGCCATCTTCGCCGCGCTTGTAGCTTGCACCCGTTGGACAAACCGTTACGCAAGGCGCGTCATCACAATGGAGACATGATTTTGGAAAGTGAACAATCTGTGCAGGCGCGTCTTCTGGTGTCACTTCGAACGTGTGAATGCGGTTAAGCCAAGAGCCAACCGGATCTGCGCCATACGCATCCAAGTCAGAAAGCGGAGCACCATAGCCACCGGTATTCCATTCTTTACAGTTCACCACACAGGCATGGCAGCCGACACATGTATCAAGGTCAATAACAAGACCTAGCTTTTTGCCTGTTGTTTCAGTTGGAAGTGAAGTCATTATTTCCACTCCTTGCCATATTCAATATTCACAGGCGCAGCCTTTGTTTTCTTTTGTGCCGGGAATTGCGGTTCTGTCGGGCCGGTTTGGTCAGACGCCTTCTTGATGTTCACTCGAAGATCGAACCAAGCAGCCTGCCCCGTTACTGGATCAGAGTTAGACCAACGCATACCGTCGCTCTTTGCCGGTAGTAATTCATGGATCAGGTGGTTCAAAAGGAAGCCTTTTTTCGCTTCCGGTGCATCCGGATCAAGGTTCCAGGCACCAGAGCGCTTACCAATCGCATTCCAAGTCCACATTGTGTTTACGTTGACCGCATCCATACGTTTTACGGGCACTTTGATCGCACCATGGTGCGAAGAAATCTCCGCCCAATCGCCATCTTCAAGACCGGCGGCCTCACAAATTGCTCCAGGAACGTAAAGCGGGTTAGCGCCGTGGATTTGGCGCAGCCACGCGTTCTGCGAGCCCCATGAGTGATACATAGCAGCTGGGCGCTGTGTCAGTGCATGATACGGATAATCCGCTTCATTGATGCCCTCGCCTTCAAACGGTGGATACCAGGTTGGTAGCGGATCAAAGCAGGTCTTGATGCGTTCTTTGTGGGTATCAGGCGCAACCGGCTCCATCTTTCCGTCTGCACAGAGTTGGAACTTGGCGAGCGCCTCATGATAAAGGTTGAAGACATTCTCCACAGGTCCATCCTGCAGACCCATTTCAACCGCCCAATCCTGCCAGTTCTTATTTGCATGCTTGTAGTAGCGAGCATTATCTGGAACGTGGGCTTCAAAGAAACCGCCATTTTCAATGTATGCATCGATCTGGTTCGGGTTAGGCTCCCCACGGCCATGGCTGTCGCCATTTTTACCACGCCAACCCGCTAGTGGACCAACACCAGGCTTGCGCTCATGATTGGCCATATAATCTGCATAGTCTTTAAACTTCGCAGACCCATCCTCATTGGTCATGCCTGGAAGACCAAGACGCGCACCAAGCTCAATCAAGACGGATTGGAAACCACGAACATCCCTGCCCTCAGCTTGTGTCTCCGGCTCAACAACCGGCCAGCGAATGGAGTCTGCCATAACATCCGGTTCACAGATCGGGCGATCAAGCAGCGAGATACAATCATGGCGTTCCAGATACGTCGTATCTGGCAGCACCAAGTCGGCGTAGGCAACCATTTCAGAGTTGTAAGCATCCGAGTAGATGATCTTTGGAATTACGTAATCGCCGTTCTCATCTTTGTCCTCGAGCATTTGCATGACGCCACGCGAGTTCATGGATGAGTTCCAGGACATGTTCGCCATATACATGAAGAGAACATCCACATGATACGGGTCGCCTGCATGCGCGTTTGAAATCACCATATGCATCATGCCATGCGCAGACAGAGGTGCGTCCCATGAATATGCACGATCAATACGTTGCGGTGTAACACCGTCTTCTTCCAGCAAAAGATCTTCCGGACCGCGCGGCATGCCCAATGGCGGGCCAGCAAGGGGCTTACCAGCAACCGCAAATCCATGAGGTTTAGGTTGCGCTGCAACGGGACGAGGATAAGGCGGCTTAAAGCGGAAGCCACCCGGGCAATCAATGGAACCCAAAAGAATTTGCAAAAGGTGCAGCGCACGGCAGGTCTGGAAACCGTTTGAGTGTGCTGAAATTCCTCGCATCGCATGGAAAGAAACCGGGCGTCCGATCATCTTGTCATGCTTCTCGCCCTTCATATCAACCCAAGGCTGATCGATAACGATTTCTTTCTCAAAAGCCGCTTCAGCTAGTTCCTGCGCAATACGTTTGATCTGCGAAACGGGAACGCCGGTTTTTGCTGTTACATTCTCTGGTGAGAAATCATCAGACATGTATTTCTCAGCGAGAAGTTGGAATACCGGACGGGCAACTTTGCCGCGCGCATATTTGCATTCGCCTTGAAGCGCTGGCTTGACGCCCTTTTTGTTGTGCTTGGCTGCTTTACCGGACTTGCGGTCCATCACAAGAATGTCGCCTGCTTTGTCACGCGCGAACAGGCCATGGTCTGCGCCGTCCGGATTATCGATAACAAGGTAACCGGCATTGGTGTAGCGAAGCAGATAGTCGAGATCGACTTTGCCCATTTTTAGAAGTTCATGGATGAGCGACAGAATGAACAAGCCGTCTGTGCCAGGTGTGATGCCGACCCATTCGTCCGCGATCGCGTTATAGCCTGTGCGAACCGGGTTCACGCCGATGATTTTTTTCCCGCGGCGCTTAACCTCGGAAAGACCAAGCTTGATCGGGTTGGAATCGTGGTCTTCAGCAACGCCGAAAATCATGAAGAGCTCAGTGTTTGACCAATCCGGAGAACCAAACTCCCAGAACGCGCCACCAAACGTATAAATACCGCCTGCGGCCATGTTGACTGAGCAGAACCCGCCGTGAGCGGCAAAGTTCGGGGTGCCGTATTGTTGTGCCCACCAGCCTGTCATGGATTGGCTTTGGTCACGACCGGTAAAGAATGCGAGCTTACGCGGGTCTTCCTGACGTGGCTTTTCAAGCCATTTCGTGGCGAGCTGCAGCGCTTCTTCCCACTCGATTTCTTTGAATTCGCCTTTACCGCGTTCGCCGACACGCAAGAGCGGCTTTTTGAGGCGAGCAGGTGAATAGTGCTGCATGATACCAGCAGAACCCTTAGCGCAAAGAACGCCTTTGTTCACCGGATGATCGCGGTTACCTTCAATGTAACGCACTTTCGGCTGACCATCTTCGCCTTTGCGAATATGGACATTGATGCCACACCGACACGCGCACATGTAGCATGTGGTTTTGCGCACTTCGTCAGAGACATGAGGAGATTTGTTTAAGTCGCGATCATGAACGCCCATAAGACAGCCCTATTTTGGTTGTGCGGTCAGCTATACAGGACCAACCTAAGTGCAATTGGCCCCAACTGGCAAACAATTTGGTACCAGTAGTCTCAATAAGAGATTAACCCGCAGCTAATTCTTCGATTTCTTCACAGATGATTTGCGATAACAAACTGCAGTCATCCAAGTCAAACGTCAAAGGAACACGCATATCGCAAGTGCGCGAAAGCACCTCTTTGGTTTTGGGAAGATCAGGCAGGTCGCCCAAATATTGCCAGGAATCGTAACGGCTTGTGAAGGCAACCGGCTCTGCCGCTCCAAACCATTTGATTTCAACACCACGCTTGCCGCAGCGTGTAACAAGTTCTGGAATTTCTTCTGGCTTTATGCCGGTTGGCTGAAACTGAATAGAAGAGCCTACATAGGCTTCGTGCTGTGCGCGTTCCGGTAAAAACAGATGTGGGGATTTTCTCAACCCGCTCTCGAGCGTTTG
>CALLHT010000266.1 GCA_938009335.1 uncultured Rhizobiaceae group bacterium | reverse complement strand
GAGTTATGCCCGGTGATGAAGGCGACAAGGTCAAAACTCTCCGCTGTTTCAAAGAATGCCTTCATGCTTACGCCCTTGCCAAACCGGAAGCTGGGAATAAGCATTTCACCGTTCAGTACGGCTTCTCCCAGTTTCACTGTTTCAAGCCAGCCGTCGATAATCTCCTGCGTCACTTGAACATTGGGGAAGGGGCTGTCTTGCTGCGGATTGGGCAACCATTCCTTGTTATTGTCTGTTTCTTTTTGAACAAACTCCCAAGTCACATGGTTCAATTCTAACACCTTCAACCAGTGTTGGCGGACTTCCTTCAGCAGTTGTGGATCCTCTACTTTCCAGTTGATGGAATGGATAAAGGCGATCGGCTCCATGAAACTTTCATATTGTCCGTTGCCAAATTCACCCGAACTCAATTGACCAAGGCGTCGCGCCTTATTTCGTTTTTCAGAGCGAAGTGAACTATTCTTGTTCCGAAGGTCGTTAAGCTCATCCAGTTCCTTTTTGAATACAGCTCGTTTCTCCGTTTTCTCTTCTTTTGACAGGGTTTTGTCGCGACGGATTTCATTGGATTGTCTGTTTAATTCACGTTGTCGGTCACGTTGGTCCTTGGTGAGTGTACTGGCTTCGATGTCCTTCTGCAAAGCAGCGATTTCTTCTTGTAGTGCCGCAATGGCCTCGGGGCTGCCTTTGGTGGTTTCGAGCTTCCGACCAAAGTTGTTTGCGTCGTTCCCAAAGACAGTGTGGAAACTGGTCTCATATGTATTTTCATAGTCGAAGGCGAGTAACAGCTTTCCAAATCCTGCCAGAAGATTAGAGTAGCCTTGGAGCCATTTTGAATCTGCAAGATCAAAGCGCAGCGGTATCGTTATGTCATCTGTGTTCTGGTTCAAACGACGCCCCCCGACGAGCATCGCCGCAAGAATGTTACGCAGCTTTTCACTTTCTTCGACCGTGTTATTTCCATTGCTATCCACGGCAAGTTTCATGAGATCCACTTGCGTGGCAACGTCCGGCGAACTTATACCAGAGAGCGTTTTCTCTGCCTCCTCAAGACGGGCGACAAAGCGTTTTAAAACTTCCCTGCTTTCTTGATAGCTCGCTTGCTCCGGGTTTGAATTTTCCGGAACTGGCATCCGAAAGATTGGAACGGTTCTTCTCAACGAGCGGTTGCTGAAAACAACATTACCCGCACCCAAGCGATACAAATCTTGTTGCAAGCCTTCAAGGGCATGGAGGAATTGTAAAATGCCGAGTTGAAACTGCGCGTCTTGTGAATCTGCTGCCCTTTCCTTGAAGTCTGCGATTCCTGCCGTGAGTGTGCCATTGCCATACGCGTGTTTATGAAAGGCGACATTATCCGCGCTGAGTGTTTCGCTTGAGGCAGTTGTTGCCAGTACAAGGCAGGTGGTCGTGGCCAGTAAAAGTCGTTTGATGGCAGGTAGCATGTGCAATCTCCTTTTTGAACGTTGTTCATATATGAACTATGTTCATTTTTATTTCAAGAGCTAATTTGGTTTCACCGGTTTGGATGGTTAACCGGGTTACAAACATTGCACTTGATTCTGCAATTCTTATGCAGGAGTACATGAAAAATTGCGCGGTTTACGAAGTAGGCTCTTTTTCCTGTTGCACCAGTTTGTACTTCTCCAACTCTTCGGGCCGGAAATAGTAAAGATGCGCCGGTGGCGTTTCGAGAGCATGGGTCCAAAGGTTGGGATCTGCGCCCATCTCTTCCAAATGTCGTACAATGGTTGCGGTTGAGGATTGTGTGCCCGCGATTGCCTGATCGATAGATCGTGTGTCCTCTCCTGCAGAAAAGATTTGATGCACCCCAACGGCTGCTCCATTATCGGCCATGCGATTAACGCCGCCTGCAAAAACTAAGGGGCAGGCGGAAGCGCATAACCCGCCAGTTTTCACATGCGTATCCCAACCTCTTTCGCGAATGAGTTTGGACATTGCAAGCGCATCAGTGACGGAACCACCAGGAGAATTCAGCACCACAGTTTCCACGTATTCGGTGATGGACTTAACTTCATCGGCAAACCGTTCGGCAGAACCAATATCAATGGCGCCGGTTAGAACGAGTTGATTGTCCCCCGCCAGCTTAATCTCCAAATCCTGGCGCAAGGTTTTGGGCGCCGACTTCACGTTTGGCGAATAGGGCTCAAGGGTTTCATCTTCGGGATTGGCAGGCTCAGGCAGTTTCACCGCGGGAGGAATAGGATTGTCTAAAACGCGCTCGACGATTGGGTCTGCTTCTGCGAGTTGTTTTGCGTCCAGAAAAAGCACAACCGCGCAGATTGCCAGCATCACATAAAATGCGCCGCGAATGAGCGTGCCGTCATCGGGAAAAGAAAAGCGTTTCGCTTCGACCGTCACTTGCGGCTTTCCTCAATGCGTTTGCGTTGTTCAAGATCAATCGGTTGCACGAGTTTTGGTGAACCCTCCACTGCTGGTTCGTCATCTGTACCCGTTCGTGCGGCTGTGCGTTTCTCCTCGATTTCGTCGTCATCTTGAGGGGAAGGTTCATCGGTCATCCGTTTGTAGAGCGAGACCGCTCGCATCATCTCTGCTGCAGTGATCTTTTCAGCGGGTTCCAAGAGTTGTGCCTCTTGTCTAATCGCTGAATGCGCAACCGCTAGAATGAGCACGAGAATGGCTGGTAAAAGATCGATAGAAATCGCGCCCGCCCAGCTTGGCGCAAAGTCGCTTGCATAAACC
>CALLHT010000265.1 GCA_938009335.1 uncultured Rhizobiaceae group bacterium | reverse complement strand
CCGGAAGAATAAGCTCTGTGAACATTATTCTGACTTCCTGTTACAACCAGAATATCAACCGCCTCCATCAAGCGTTGAGCTTTGACTTTAGAGACGGGTGCCGGGATCATCTGCACGAGATCATGATCAAGGCCAATCTTGTCGAACTCGGCATACATATAGCCTAGCAGTTTCTGACAAACCGCAACGCCTTTGGGCGACGGCGAAAGGATGATCGCGTTTCCGCATTTCAGTGCATTGACCACATTGTTGGTTGGGGTCGCCACCGGATTGGTAGACGGAACAACTGCGCCCACAACACCTACGGGTCTTGCAATCTCTGTGATGCCTGTTGCGGGGTCATCGGAAATAATACCGTGTGTTTTTGAGTATTTAATATCTCGCAACACGCCCAGCGTCTTGCGGTGATTTTTTGTAATCTTGTCTTTAACGTTGCCTAGGCCAGTCGTTTCGACCGCCATCGTTGCTAGTTCTGCATTCCTGTCAGGGTCCATCAAGGCCCAAGCAGCTGCCAATGCCGCATTGTCATAACGCTCTTGTGTTGCGTCCTTCTCAAAGGCTTTCTGCGCCACGCGGGCACGTGCAACCAAATCTTCAACGATCTGGATTTCTGCATCTTCGGACAAAGGAGCAACGGACATGGATTAATTTCTCTTCGATTGAAAGTACCGGGTAGGACAAGCCCACCCGGCACGTTGAACTTAAAGGCCAGCGAGAAGCTCAGTCAGGGTTTCCTGACGCTTTTCCCACATCGCTTGCACTTCAGCGCGGCTCATGATTTTCATTGGTGAACCACCCGCTTTCATGCGCTTTACAACACGGGCATTTGCGAACATCTCAGGGACTTTAGCCGCAAGCTTGTCGATAACCTCTTGCGGCGTACCTTTTTTGACCATTAGGCCACGGAAGTTCACAGAAGCGTTGTCTACATCGTAACCCGCTTCCATCAGTGTTGGCACATCAGGAAGGAACTCTTCATTGCGCTGAAGGTCGGCAACCGCAAGAATTTTCACGTTACCAGCTTCACGGGCACGGAACGCATCTGAAAGGTTGTTGATACCGCCAACAACATCACCTGCGATCACAGCTTTCATCGCTGCTGCGCCACCACCTTTTGTTGGGATGTAAGCAAACTTTGCTTCCGTTGCTTTTTCGATTTGCAGTGCTGCAATGTGGTGACCCACGAACAGACCTGCACCGGAAAGCGTTGCTTTACCCGGATTTGCCTTGGCAAAATCTACAAGTTCTTGAATGGTGTTGAACTTGCTGTCTTTCCCAACAACAACCACAGCCGGGTCCGCGCCCCAATTTGCAATCGGCTCAAAGCTATCCTTTGAATATTGCACGCCACCCTTGATCGATTGTGCGACAAAGTGCGGAATATTGTACGCTGAAAGTGTATATCCGTCAGCATCTGCTTCTGTTGCAAACCAATTCCAGCCAACACGGCCACCGGCACCAGGCTTGTTGACGATATACATTGGCTGACCAAGGATATCTTCATTGCCCGCCACCATCGTTACAATGCGAGCCTGAAAGTCGGTAGCACCTCCGGCGCCATAAGAAACCGCAACACCAATCGGGCGTTCCGGGTAGTCAGCTGCAAGTGCAGCGGTTGCTGTCATCGCCACACCGGCAATGCCCATCGCAATCGATTTAATCAGCTTATTCATGTTTTCCTCCCTTGAATAACTGTTCGAATTAAAACCAAATTCCACGCGGCGTTTGCACTTTAAGCAAGAGCGCAAACAGACCGTATATTACTGACATAAAGACAAATGTCACAATCGCCCGCTTAACCCACGCCTTAACATCGTCAAGTCTTGCCGGGTCATAGATCGTGAAGATAAGCAGGAATGCGATGGTTGAAGCGAGATAAAACCCAAGAGTTTTGGCAGCAAAGAACACGTAAACGCCCATGACCAAAAGGCCTGGCACAATGTTCGTAAAGCTTTTCATATCCAATCCTTCACCAACTTTGGCAAGGCCTGAGATTGCACGGATGAAATTCCACACAGCCAATGCAATGAAGAAGATGGCAATCAGCCGCGGAAACAGAAATGCGTCCGCAGGCTCTTGAGTGAAGCTAATCCAAGTCACGATCGTCGCGACCAGAAGAACAATGCCCGATGAAATGATATGCTGAAGACGAGAAGCGGTCATGATTGCGCCTCCGCAGGAACCGATTTCTTGCCAAGCACCATGTTTGACCAGAAGCTGTAAGCAACCGAGGCAATGACCAGGAAGATCAGGAACATGTTAAGCGGGCCTGTCATAAAGTAGAGAAGCGGGCCATCTTGCGCCTGGGCAATCAGGGAGCCCGTTGTGAAGTTTGATTCAGCGATTGGACCAAGGATCAAGCCAAGCACTAATGGCGCTGCTGAGAAGCCAAACTTTTCTAGAAAGAACATACCAACGCCAAGGCTCAGCATGATGTAAACATCGCCCATGGACTGTTGCACTGAGTAAGACCCAAACAGTGCCAGCACCATTACGGCTGCCGCCATGATTGGAACCGGCGCACGGGCAATCCGCGCTGCCCAAGTAGCTGTGTAAATGCCGAAAATCACCATCAGAATTTGGCCGATCAACATGGAATTGATGAAGGTCCAAGCGACCTGCGGGTGATTGTCGAACAGGTCGGAACCCGGGAAAATACCATGGATGATCAAACCGCCCAAAAGCACCGCAGCAGTAGGACTTCCCGGAATGGAGAGAGTAAGAAGCGGAACCAGTGAAGGCCCCACCATCGCATTGTTTGCAGATTCTGCTGCAATGATGCCTTCAGGATGCCCTGTCCCGAATTTTTCTTTTTCTGGCGAAAATTTACGCGCCTGATCGTAAGCAACCAAACCTGCGATCTGGCCGCCTACACCGGGGATAATGCCAATGATGCTACCGAAAACCGTGCCAATCGAAAGCGCGCGTATATTTCTTGTAAGTTCACGAAGGGAATCCATGAACGATTGCTTCGGCACCTCAAGTGCTTCAATCGCAGCGTTTGCACGCCCTTTGGCAAACATTTCCATCACTTGAGGAATGGCGAAAAGGCCGATCAGCGCTGGAATAATATGAATGCCGCCCGCCAGCGCATCAGTGAAAATAAAGCGTTGCGCACCCAGATTGTCATCAAAGCCGATCATAGAGAGCCAAAGCCCAATACAGCCCGAGAGCAATCCTTTTACAAAGGATTTAGAATCCAATGAACCAATCACCGTCACGCCAAGAATAGCCATCCAGAACAGGTGGGAATAGCTAAAGGCCAACGCCCATTGTGCCAAAACTGGTGTCAGGAATATCAAAAGCAGCACACCGATCACGCCGCCTACGCCGGACGCGAGGAAAGAAAGGTGTAAAGCCCGCGCGCCCTCCCCCTTTTTCGCCATTGCGTTACCATCCAGCGAGGTTGCGATGTTTGCCGGAGCGCCGGGAATTTTCAGAAGAATCGCGCTTACCGCCCCCCCTGCAACCGTTGACGTGTATGCCGCACCCAAAAGAATAAGCCCCTGTGCCGGCTGCAAATGAAACGTAAACGGGATCAAAAGCGCCACAGCCATAGTCGGAGAGAGACCGGGTGTTGCTCCCAAAATTAGCCCCCCAATTGTGCCCCCAAGCAACAATAAGAACGATATCGGCTCAAAAACCCCACCGAAATAGCTCAAAAATTCCATATTCCAGTCTCCTCCAACGCAAAGGCTAACTTATGAAAATAAAAATGCAAACGTTTTCATTTTGATTTTTTTCGGTATTGTGGATGGCATGTCTGAAAGAAGAAAACGTTCGCGCAAGGGTGCACCGGGAATTGTGGAAGTCGCAAGCCGTGCGGGCGTTTCGCCGGCAACGGTGTCTCGTTTCTTCAACACTCCCGATGTTGTAAAAGGCCCTACCCGAAAGCGTATTGAAACCGCCGCGTCTGAACTTGGCTACATTCGCGACCGGATGGCTGGCGCATTGCATAACCGTTTTTCCGGCACATTCGGACTGATTGTGCCCACGATAGATAATGCAATCTTCGCAGAGATGATCGAAGCCTTTTCAAGCCAACTGCAATCTCAAGACAGAACAATGCTAATTGCAACACATGGCTATGATCTGAAACTTGAGACTGCCCATGTGCGATCGCTTTTAGAACGGCGGATCGATGGCATTGCCCTCGTTGGTTTGGACCACGATCCCGTGTCGCTCAATATGCTGGCGCAGCGGGATATTCCAGCCGTTGCAATCTGGAACTACAATCAGAATTCGACCTTGCCCAATATAGGCGCTGATAATCATGAAGCAGGTCGCTTAGTTGCAGCACATTTGCTGGAACTTGGTCACAGAGACGTGGCACTTATCTTTCCGGAAACGGAAAATAATGACCGTGCGCGTGGACGTTTTGATGGTGTCATGGATTGCATGAAAACCGCAGGCATCACAATTCCAGAGGAAAACACAATCGCCTGTGATTATGATGTTGGGAAAGCGAAAGAGATCGCGAAGATATTGCTCACCACACAGAAACCCAGCGCCATCATCTGCGGCAACGATGTGATTGCGCAAGGCGTGATCTATGCTGCGCAGAGTTTGGGCATAACCATACCGCGAGATGTCTCTGTCGTCGGCATTGGAGACTTCGTCGGGTCAGAACATCTCGAACCCGGACTTACCACTGTTCGGCTGCCAGCAAAGCGGATCGGAAGGCGAGCGGCCGACGTGCTGCTCCAAATGAGTGAAACCGGATTGAGGCCCAACCCTTTACATCAGGCAATTCCATTGGAATTACAGGTCCGTAATTCTACCGCTCAGCCAAGGCACTAGGCTCTGGGCGCAAAAATGGTTCCTGCACGTGGTGCATCGCCTCCAGCACATTTTGCACTTCCCGGTGACATCGTGCCAAAACACCATCTTCATTCAGCCAAATGTGAAGCCATGTCTCATTGCGAAGCGCCATACGCCGCCAGTGGTGTAGTATCAGCATTCGCAGCGTCAACGCTTCACCGGCAGAACATCCGCAGGTTTGGGCGTTTACTTCTGCTATCAGCGCAACAAGCTTGTCCGCATTGTCAAGTTGTGAATTGGAAACAATGTTCTCCATCATCCATTTAGGCACAGACGGCTTGTCAAAATGAGAAATCAAAGGATCACGCAAAGTGCTTTCGGAATCCTTCGGCACCAACCAAGTCTGTTTCGATATTGGAATGCCAACTTCGATTTCAAGCTCATTGGTATCAAACATGGCGAGACACCAACCATCAGAGAACTTCAGGTCGTGGCGATACACGTCTATCGATGCAGTTTTCGTTTCCTCAATCGCATGTTGCGACAAACTGTATTGGGTTTCACGACCGAGTTTTTCTGTCGATATCCAGCCATCTTTCCGCAAACGATGCAACGCGACGCGAACCGCTTCCGGGCGAATGCCAACAGGCTCAAGCAGGTCTCGCAGTTGAGTGCCGGAAAGCGTAGTCATGCCAGCCCGGTGCATGTCGCCAAAGATTGTAACAAGAAAAGACCACGTCTTTATCGGCTGAAGCGATGATAGTTCTGAGATCAAACTACCAGCGTTATTGACACTCTCCGCGTTCAATGACCCGCCTCATCATAATCCCAAGCAACGCTGTCGGATACGACATAACATTGGCAGGTCAGAACGAACCCTGCTTCAACTTCATAATCTTCAAGCGCATGGTTGGCGATCATTTCCACTTCGCCCTCAGTCACCTTCGCCTTGCAGGTCGAGCAAACACCCGCCTTACAGGCAAATGGCGCGTCGAGATTGTTTTCAACAGCCGCTTCAAGCAAACTGGTATCGCGACCAAATGTAAGCGTTTGGGTTACGCCGCCAATGGTTACTTTTCCGGGGATGCCTTTAGTGTTATCGGCAGAGGAAGAGGCGCGTTTCTTTGCTCGTCCGGGCTGGCCACTTGCGAACAACTCAAATCGAATATTCTCTTTTGCCAAACCGTGCGATTGGAGCGCGTCCGATATAGCAAGCATCATCGGTTCTGGCCCGCAGATATAAGCGGTTGTGACACTTTCCAAGTCTATCAGTCCGGAGAACAATTGCTCGCACTTTTCTGCGTCCACGCGCCCCAAAAAGAGATCAATACCCTGACTGTCTTCTTCTAAAATGTGAATAATGCTCAAACGACCAAGATGAATATTCTTTAGGTCTTCCAATTCCTCACGGAACATAATCGAGTTGGTGTTTCGGTTGGCATATACAAGCGTAAAATGCGCAGTGGGTTCCTGCTCTAAGCCGGTGCGTAGGATGGAAAGAACAGGTGTAATGCCTGACCCGCCTGCGAAAGCGAGATAGTGATTATCGCCCCACCCTTCTTTGGGCTTGTAAAAATTGCCCATCGGAGGCATGGCCTCCAGCGTAGCGCCAATCTCAAGTTCCGAATTCACCCAAGAAGAAAACGCACCGCCGTCAACACGCTTGATGCCAACCTGAAGAAGTCCGCTTTGCTTTGAAGAGCAGATAGAATAAGAGCGCCGCAATTCAACGTCATCAAACATGCGTTTGAACGTCAGATATTGCCCTTGTGTAAATTCAAACGCGTCAGGATTTTTAGGTTCCAATGTCAGAACAACCGCATCACGAATGGTCTTTTCGATATTCGTTACTGTCAGCTCGTGAAATTGCATGATCTTACACTCAAATACATTTAAAATAATCGAATGGTTCAAGACAGCTTTTGCAGCGCCACTGCGCTTTGCAGGGTGTTGAACCGAACTGACTGACTTTCTCCACCTCGACTGATTTACAGACTGGGCAACGTTCCGGGCCACCAGCAGAACGCGGTGGCGCGATGCCATATTCTTCCAATCGGGCTCTGCCTTTTACTGAGAGCCAGTCTGTGGTCCAGGGCGGGTTAATGGATGTTTTCAGCTTCAGATTATCAACCCCGCGCTTGGCAAGCTCGGTCTCGATATCCAATTCTATCACCCGCATTGCCGGGCACCCGGAATAGGTCGGCGTGATCGTGATTTCCACTTCGCCACCGTCTGTTTTCACATCCCGAACCACCCCAAGATCGACCACAGAAATCACCGGGATTTCCGGGTCGGGTACGTTTTCCAGCCATGCCCAAATCTGTTTGGAGGAAACCTGCTCAGTGATCACCAAGTCGCTCCCGGATAAGAACGCTGCAACACCTGCATGGTCGCAAGCATATGCCCCAAATGCTCTGTATGTCTAAACCCGGTTCGACCGCCAGAATGCGAAAATTCACCTTCTGGACGCTGCAAACAGGCTTCGCTCAAC
>CALLHT010000264.1 GCA_938009335.1 uncultured Rhizobiaceae group bacterium | reverse complement strand
CCGCCCGGGCATACCACCCGGGTCAAACAAACAATCAAACGAGCCATCGCACGAAATCTTGCGAGAACTTCATGGCCTCGTGCGGGATTGGGAAAAGGATGCATGGGAAAAGCGATGTCGGAATTTGGGCGTGCCTTGATCATTCAAACTGATTCACTCCACCAGCTTCTCACCCTCTTCCACCCGAAACGGCGTAGGCGGGGTTTTCTTGCTCGCCCAATAGTAAGCACCCGCATATTCGATCACGACCCAGCCTTCCCAGTCGGCATCGTTCGGCCAGATGCTTTGATATTCGTCAGTCTCAGCGTCTACCCGCCATTCGCCGCGCGTGGAACGGCTGCCCTCTTGCGCGTAAATGGTAACACCATCGCTGCCGAAAAATTGGCGGTAGCGGTTGCCTTCCCACTTCCCGATGGCCGTATTGCCCGTGAGGAGCTTGGTGATTTCTTCCGCGGTGAGTTTAACCGATTGTGCTGACGCTGGCCCAGCAAGCACCATTGCAATGACAACAAGAAGTACCCTAACCATCATGAACCTTATTCAGCAGCAAGACGGGTTTCAGCCGCAGCAAAATCCCGATCATGCGTAAGAGCCGGAATTTTACGACGCGCCTGCGCAACCAAAGCCATGTCGATTTCAGCAATTGCGATGCCCTCGCCCTCTTGCGCATCAGCCAACACATTGCCCCAAGGGTCAATGATGAGCGAATGGCCATAGGCCTCCCCGCCACCATGGAATGAGCCATGTTGGCAAGGGGCAATCATGAAGGCACCATGCTCAATCGCGCGCGCACGGTTTAAGACATGCCAATGGGCTTCGCCCGTCACTTTGGTGAAGGCGGCAGGCGTCGCGAGGATGGATGCACCGTTTTGCGCCAATTCGCGATAAAGAGCAGCGAACCGTAAATCATAACAAATGGAAAGGCCAAGCCCACCCCAAGGCGTCTGAGCAACCACGCTCGTTTCTCCGGGAGAGATGGTAGCAGATTCGGTGTAAAACTTACCCGGCTCCAACTCCACATCAAACATGTGAATCTTGTTATAGCGCGTGGTGATCCCCCCTTCCGGGTTGATCACATAGGAGCGGTTGGAAATCCGGCCATCGGGATTGGTTACGCCCAGCGATCCAAGCAAAAACCAGGTATTCAATTCTTTCGCAGCAGACTGGAACGCAGGCAGCACCGGATGCGCATCTTCTGTAAACGCAGTTGGAATAAGCAGCGCGTCTTCGGTGCGTAGACCGGAGAAATATTCAGGCGTTGCAATAAAATTCGCGCCTTGTTTTGCCGCCTCTCTCGCAAGCCTTAAACAGGTATCGATGTTCTCATGAACATCCGGCGTGGCATTGTTTTGAATACAGGCTGCGATAAACTTGTCACTCATCCCTGCTCTCCCTTGGCTTCAATGATAGGTTACGATCAGTCTGCCATGATGCGCGCGGTCTGACAAGAAACGGGAAGCTCTATTGCGGGAACCCACGCTCGGTCCAAACAATTGTGAGGAGCGCCGCAAGACTTAATCCCATAAAACCTGCGACCAGCGGAATAATCGTGCCATTAAAGGCTGCCCCAATCGCCCAACCAAAGGGAATGCCAACCATCGTGGATAGAGACCCATAAACGGCTGAACCCAGTCCGGCCATATGGCCAACCGGCTCCATTGCCAACGCATTCAGGTTACCGAACAACATGCCAAAACAGAAGAAGACGACAAAGAGCCAAGCCATAAACATCCAGAACGGCGGTGCACCGTCATAGGCAAGAACAACGGGCAGAAATAGAACAGAAAATCCGGCGATGATGACAATACCGCGAATGCAGATAAACCGCATACCAAGCCGGATTACCAGCTTGGAATTGACAATGCTCGCAGCACCAATAGCAAGTGCAATCACACCAAAATATAGTGCGAATAGATCACCAACGCCATAGACCTCCTGAAAGACCTGTTGCGCCGTGTTGAGATATCCCAGCAAGCCGGCAAAAATAAAACCTGCACAAATCATATACCCTGTGAGGATTCGAAATGAGAGCGCCTCTTTGAACCCTGCCCAAAGCGCCGATAAAGAGATGGCCCTACGATCTTTCACCTGCAATGTCTCCGGCTGGCGAAGGCCAAACCATAGAAACGCAATGACAGCGATCAACAACAACAAGGCGAAAATCGCGCGCCAATCGGCGATCAGCAAAATGCCCTGCCCAATGGCAGGTGCAATCGCCGGCACCAGAATAAAAATCGCCATCACCACAGACATAATGCTCGCCATTGCCCTGCCTTCATAACCATCGCGCACAATCGCAATGCCGATGATCCGAGGTGGCGCAGCGCCAAGCCCTTGCAGAAAGCGCCCAACCAGCATGATCTCAAAACTCTCAGTCACCATTGAGAGCAGACATCCAAGAATGAAAATGCCATACCCCGCAAAGATAACCGGTTTACGGCCATAACTATCTGACAGCGGCCCTGCGAGAATTTGTCCAATAGCAAACCCGAAAAACATTACGCTGATGACCAGTTGCGCATCGTTAGGATTGGCGACCTGTAGGTCTTCACCAATGACACCCAAGGCTGGCAACATCGCATCAATCGACAGCGCCATAATGGAGATCATGAAGGCAAGCAGCGAGACAAATTCGGCCATTGCCAAAGGTTTTTTGGGAGAAAACATAAGCGCAAACGTTATGGGAAATTCCTGACCCATGCAAGAGAAGTTTACTGTGTAAACCTTGCATTATCTCCCAAGCTGCATCACGCTAGGACCGTACGCACAAGGAGCATAGCGATGAAATCCCTTGTAGGACTCTTAATAAGCACCCTGCTACTGATTGGAGCACCGGCAGTAGCGCAAGAAAACGGATCGCGCGCGCCGTCAATTTGCCAGGCGATTGCCAGCAACGAGGCAGAAAAAGCCATCAACGGGGGATGGCCGGGCTTGAACACCACGGACCGAGCAATCAAGCAAATTGCGTTGAAAGCCAAGCCGGTTCAATCCACGGCTGAAACAGAAGTCAGCATTTCCTACGTTGGACATTCGACCTTTCGCATCGAGACGCCTGCCGGTCTTACCATCGCAACGGATTTTGCCGGCTTTGCGGGCAGAGACGTTGTTCCAAATGTGGTAACGATGAACCACGCCCATGGCACCCATTTCACCATTGTACCTGACAGTCGCATAAATCATGTGCTGCGAGGATGGGGAAAAGACGGGAAACCCGCAAACCACTATCAACAGATCGAAGATACACTGGTGCGTAACGTGACCACAGACATCAACAATCAATGGGCGGGATATGAACCGGATGGAAATTCAATCTTCATTTTCGAAGTCGCAGGTCTGTGCATCGGACACTTAGGCCACCTGCACCAACTCCCGACTGACAATCACTATGTCAAGATCGGGCGATTGGATGTTTTGATGGTGCCCGTGGATGGCGGATACACAATGGACGTGAAAGAGATGAGCAATGTGGTCAAGCGCGTGAACGCAAGCTTAGTCTTGCCCATGCACTGGTTTGGCTCATTCAGCCTCAGCCGATTTGTTGAAGAAATAAAAGCTGCCTTTCCAGTAACCACAAACAACGGATCGCAGATCACTGTTTCATTGAACTCACTTCCAGTCCAACCCAGCGTAATCGTGATGCAACCAGAGAGCAGCTTTGGCCTATACGGAGGTGACTAGGCCGTATACCTGCCCTATCTTTCGATAAGATGGCAGTAGAAGAAGACATCAAGAATTTATCAGACTGGCTAATCAGCGAGGCGCGGTTTGTGACCGATGGCGTTGCTATGATTGACCACTTAGGTAAACGGTTGATGGATATGGGGATACCCATTTGGCGACTGCGGGTCGCGCAACGATTTGCCAATCCCTTACTCACTGCTTGGGGTGTCATATGGCGACCCAATCAGCCTGCAGAAGAATACGTCATTTCCAGAAGGCAGATGGAGACTGACACCTGGATTGGCAGTCCTTTCCAATATGTGACCGAGCGGCGCAAAACATTGCGTAAGGACCTCACCAATCTGAAAACAGGCATTGAGCATCATGTCTATTACGAGTTGGCTGAGCAAGGCGGCACTGACTTCTTTTCGTTACCGCTTGAATATAGCGATGGCACCGCTCAAGGAATGAGCATCGTCACTAACAAGCCCGAGGGCTTTTCACATCGCGATATTGCTATCATGAGCTCTTTGAGAAATCCGCTGGCTTTGGCAATGGAGCCTCTAGCAGTTCGTCGCTCATTGGCCAGTTTATTGAAAACCTATTTGGGCGCAGGTCCTGCTTCTTCTGTTGTTTCAGGCGCAATTCGCAGAGGCGATGTCACCCGCCTCAACGCTGTAATCATGGCAGTAGACATGCGGGACTTTTCTTCCAAGTCATCCACATGGCCCGAAGACAAATTACTAAACTGTCTGGGAGCCTACTTTGAAATTATCGTTGGCTCTGTACATCAACATCATGGTGACGTCTTGAAATTCATAGGTGATGGGGTCCTCGCCGTATTTCCGATTTCGGATGCAACACCGGCACAAGCGCAAACCGCAAATGCACTGGCAGCGTGTTCACTGGCAAGAGAAAAACTTGCCGAATGGAACGAAGCGCACGAAGACATGAGTTTTGATTTTGGAATTGGCTTACATGTAGGCGAAGTTACCTATGGCAATGTAGGAAGCTCAGATCGATTGGATTTCACGGTCATTGGCGATGCCGTAAATCTGGCGAGCCGCATTGAGGATTACACCAAAGAACTCGGTTGTCCGATAGTGTGCAGCGATACATTTGCTGAGTTCAGTAACGTTCCCAATAGTCCGTTAGGAACGTTCAAAATACGGGGCACAGAACGAGAAATTGGTTTAGTCACCCCACTTTCGTAAGCACGGAAACAGAAAAGGCACCAGCCTTGCGGGCCAATGCCTCCCTGTTGCTCAGTATTATCCAATCTCACGTCTAGCTCTAAACCTTGCGGCTCTTCGCCTGTCAAAAAACTGCACAACACTTTGCACGACCGATGATGGACGCTTGCGGGCCTCCGTCATCCGCTTGCTTCGCGCATGACTGCTTTTCCACCTTGAGCACCGTTTCGAAACAAATATCCGAAGACCTTCATTTCTCTTCGATACACACTGTTTCCAGTCTGCCAAAACGCTCACCACGCGCCGCTATTCAGATTGCTCTAGGCCAGCGGAGCCAAATGAAATTTTCAACCTTCTTTGCGGGAAGATGTCCAATCTCAGTCCCTTCCTGTCTTCGCGGGACAGTCAGGGTTGGTTCGTGGTCCTGCTTGCTCTACCGAAGAGGAGCAAACATTCTACTCACCAGACTTTCGCATTCGCGGTCATCCGGCCAGACCGTAGCCGGCGAAGTCAAAAGCCATAGCTGAATGTTGATGCAATTTTTTCAACTTGTCGAATCGCTGCGAATTCCGGATGTGGAAAATCACAAAAAACTTAAATCTGGCAGAACTTTAACCAGTGGATAAATGAATTGTGCCCGGTTTTAATCTTTCAGAAGATGAAGTCCGTTTAAGGTAACAAGCGACCTTAAACCCCGGAGAAGCAAAATAATGACCATGCTCTTAAGACGGCTTTTATCTATCCTCCTGATAGTGATTGCCGCATTCGTCACCGAGTATCATTTCTCTGAATCTATGAAGGCGGCAGACGCGAAAAAAGGTGCGACACAGAGAATAGAGATGCTAATCGCAAGCGGAAAGCAGGTTCTCGATCTTTCCGATCTCAAGCATTTGAGAGAAGTGCCTGGTAATATTATCGAGCAACCCAAATGGTTGCAGATCAATCTGAACGGCACCAATATTTCTGACATATCTTTCGTGAAAGACCTTGAAGAACTAAAGCTCTTCTCACTCAGGAAAACCCGCGTTGATGATCTCAATGCCATAAGCAATATCAATGGAATGACATCATTGGATATAGGTGAAACACTGGTTCATGATCTGTCGCCAATCTCAGAATTGAACGAACTGGAACGGCTCGACATTGGATCAAATGTTGTGGCCTCACTACGCCCTCTAACACAGAACAAGAGGCTCAAATGGCTAAATCTGCACAGCAGTTATGCCTATGACGGTTCAAAACAACACTATGATGCGCTTACGGCAATTAAATTTTCCGATGTTTATCATGGCAATGCCTATAAACAAAATTACGTCCCCGGACTAATGTATAGATCTTTCGCAAGCATCAAACGGTTATGGAAATCTCTGGAACTGGATCGCGCTTATACACGATGGTTCGGTTAACCAGCGCCATCAACAAAAAAACGGGCCACCAAATGGTAGCCCGTCTTTTATCTTGCTGAATATAGGGAGGAGATTATTCAGCTGCGAATTGGTTCATGGTGTTGTCTTCACCAGCAGCAAGCAGAGCTGCATCACCAGCGAAGTACTCTTTATGGTCATCGCCCATGTCTGAACCGGCCATGTTTTGGTGCTTCACGCATGCGATACCCTGACGGATCTCTTTACGCTGAACGCCAGCAACATAACCCAGCATGCCCTGATCGCCGAAGTATTCTTTTGCCAGGTTGTCTGTAGACAATGCCGCAGTGTGGTAAGTCGGCAATGTGATGAGGTGGTGGAAGATACCGCATTCGCGAGCACCATCGGCTTGGAACGTACGGATACGCTCATCAGCTTCTGCAGCCAAATCGCTATCGTCGTAATCAACGCTCATCAGTTTCGCGCGATCATAGCTGGATACATCTTTGCCTTCTTCTGACCAGGCATCAAACACCTGCTGACGGAAGTTCAGTGTCCAGTTGAATGATGGTGAGTTGTTGTAAACAAGCTTCGCATTAGGATGAACCTTACGGATCTCGTCAACCATTGCACCGATCTGACCAACGTGCGGCTTTTCAGTTTCGATCCAAAGCAGGTCCGCACCGTTATCAAGCGATGCGACACAATCCATAACAACACGTGCTTCACCTGTACCTTCACGGAACTGGAAGAGGTTTGAAGGAAGACGCTTAGGACGCATCATTTTGCCGTCCTGGTTGATGATCACGTCGCCTGTATTCACTGAGTCAGCGGTTACTTCTTCACAATCTAGGAAAGAGTTGTACTGGTCACCAAGGTCACCCGGTGTTTTTGAGTAAGCGATTTGTTTTGTAAGGCCAGCACCGAGTGAGTCAGTACGCGTAACAATCACACCATTTTCAATACCAAGCTCCATGAATGCATAACGACATGCGCGGATTTTCGCGATGAAGTCTTCGTGTGGAACCGTCACTTTACCGTCTTGGTGGCCACACTGCTTCTCGTCAGAAACCTGGTTTTCGATCTGAAGTGCACAAGCGCCTGCTTCAATCATTTTCTTCGCTAGAAGGTACGTTGCTTCCGCGTTACCGAAACCAGCATCGATATCGGCGATTACAGGAACAACGTGTGTTTCGTGATTGTCGATTGCTTTCTCAATTTCAGCTGCTTTTGCACTGTCACCAGCTTCACGAGCCGCATCAAGGTCGCGGAACATGCCGCCCAGCTCACGAGCATCAGCCTGACGAAGGAATGTGTAAAGCTCTTCGATCAATGCAGGAACAGATGTCTTTTCGTGCATAGACTGATCTGGAAGAGGACCGAACTCTGAACGAAGCGCAGCAACCATCCAACCTGAAAGGTAGAGGTAGCGGCCTTTGGTTGTCTCGAAATGTTTCTTGATTGAGATCAGCTTCTGCTGACCGATGAAACCATGCCAGCAACCCAATGATTGAGTATACTGTGAAGAGTCTGCGTCATATGCAGCCATGTCGCGGCGCATGATGTCTGCAGTATATTGAGCAATATCAAGACCTGTCTTGAAACGGTTTTGAAGACGCATACGCGCCACGTTCTCGGCAGAAATTGCGTCCCAGCTATTACCCTGCTGCGAAATGTAACCGCCAGCAGCCTTGATTTCGTCTGAATAAGACATTCTACTCTCCTTCGAGTTTGCCAAATTGTGATGAATTTGCGCCCGTCATACTCCGATCTGCGAAGAATACCAGTTAACAAAGTCAAAAATGCCAAGGTTTTTTGTTATTTTGTGACAAATTGTAAAAATCACCAGAATTCTTGTAAATTTTGTAAAAATTCTGCGCATTGACTCGACTGCAATTGCGCGGAAGGTCCGAACATTCTACATTCGGGTAAAGAAAGAGCCGCCTAAGGTTTAAGCGCATCGTCTGGTACCCATTCATGGTTAGCACATCGCAGGGAGTTTCCGGCTTTATATCTAGGATTACAGCTGTCGCAGGGCTGACGCTGTTTTTATGCGCATCAGCATTCGCGTTCGGAACCGTGAGCCTGCTTGGTCAAAATACCGAGCACGAAAAAATCACCCGCCTGGCGTTAGAGTGTAAAACACCGGAACAGATCAACTGCTTCGAGCCGAAAACCCTCGATAGTCTTGCAGGCAAAAAAGGCACATTCGGTGCGGTCGGTGCGCCCGATCCCGGCCCTACTCTCTTTCGCTTCTTTGCCCATTGCAGCGGTGGTGATTTTCTGGCCGCTCCGGACTATCCACGCAGCAAAGAGAAAGCTGAGGAAGCACTCACCCTTTGCAGAACTTGGATGATCCTTAATCTGAATAGAGCCATTAAAGTTTCAGCGGATATGTTAAATACAGAAGGCCAGATCAAAAAATCACAACTCCCAACGCCCTTACTCCCTTGTGGCTATGCCGAAGGCGTAGACAAGCGCGCAAAGTGTCAGGTCTTAAAACACCTTGGCGCCATGTTGCATGCGGCACAGGATTTTTACGCCCACAGCAATTGGGTGGATATCGCAGATAAATCCAAACCACTTGGACGTTTCAATCCGCCGGGTCTGGAAAACAGAGGCGTGGCACCGTGGCTTAATTTGCGCGTTACTGATCCACCCTTTCCCGAAGGCCTGATTTCAGGCTGCGGCGGCATTGATGCGGTGACCGATGGCGAAGGCGGATGCACTGGCCGAAAGGGCCGGCTGCGGGTCGACCACGCAACCCTCAACAAAGACAATGGCGACGTAGTCCCAGGCAAAAGCATCGGCAAAACACCGCGCGGCGCACTGAACAACAATTTCCGCTTTGCGGTTGATGCAGCAATCGCCGATACAAGTGATAAGTGGCAGACCATGATTGAACTGCTGATCACCAATTACGGACAAGATACTGCCAAAACGATGATTTGTGCCCTTGTGTCAGATAAGCCGTTGGAGGATTGTCAGTAAAGCCAAAACAAGGATAGGTGTTAATTGCCGCTTCAAGCCCAAAATATCATGCATCAGTCTACGATCATGTTCGGGTCGCGACACAAAAATACCTATTATGATGTCTCTCGACGCGTTCAATGAGTATCTCGGCCACATAAAATCGGATTAGCTAGATTCAGCCCCACTCTATTTTACATAAGTTGCCCTGCTGAAATCGGTGATATGATTTATGATCTCATTGGTATGGGTCGCCATCGCGGAAAAACCTGCATCATGCAACTCGACAAAAGTTACTCTTGACGAGAAATCACTGGCGAACTTTCGGACTGCATCTATTGCAAACACAAGATCATTATTGCCGTGGATGATTAGTATAGGTAGCTTAGTTGAAAGAACGTCCTCTCGAAAATCGCTAAAAGCGTTTAGCGTGTCAGCGATTATAGAATTAAAACCTTGTCTGGTGGCGATGTCGAAAGCCGCGTTGGCCTCTCGTATAAACTCCGGCCTAGTGGCCTGTTCTAATTCTATTGGATGCGACCTAAATTGAAGTTTAAAGAATTGCTCCTGCCCCAGTGCCTTCCAAGTGTGATAGCCCGATTTGATCAAAAAGAGCTTAAGGGATGGGTGGTTGTTGGTTGAGTTTATTATCGCTTGTCCCATAGGGATCGCTGCATCGACTTTCTGAAGATAACTGCTTGGCGCAGCTGCAGCGATTTGGATCATCCCGTTGATTCTGCTCAATAGACGAGATGAAATCGCAAACATAGCGGCAGAAGATGTGTTCATGGACATCAACAAACATCGATCATACCCCAATTGATCCAACAAACTGCATATGTCCGATGCAAACGTGTTTTGAAAGTCTGCACCGTTGGGAACCGGGTCAGTATTCCCATATCCAGGTTTGCAGATGCTTAAGATGCAATAACCGGCGTCATGGAATGCCTGCTCGATTTTACCTTCGAAAGTATAGCGTACCGCATCCTGAAAGAAGACGATAGGTTTGCCATTGAAGTCACCAGACATTGTAACTTCTACGCTACGCCCGCCGGGACGCACAATGTCCACCCTTTTACGATGGGGATGACGGATGACTTCCGCAATCTCTTCGATTTGATCCACAAACTGAGAGACCGACAATGCATTCCGGAGCAAGTCCGTTTGAGTGGCTGCCCCCATTTTACCCATCAGGCTATAAAATTGCGTGCGAACAGTTGCATGCGACCGTTGACGCGTCTTGGCCATTGCTTGTGTAGTTTGGCCATTGAGAAAGCCTTCCAGTAACTCTTGTTCAGCAGTAGTCAGGTCAAACTCCCGTTTTAACAATGCGGTTGCCCTTGTTTTCCAGCGGGCGTTAATAATGAAAACTAGAGCCGTACTCTTTCCACCCTTGGCCGATATCGACGGAGCAATTGACAAGGTCGCGGTGCTACCATCAATTGTAGAATGGGCACGCTTCAGAACAGCATCATAGGCATTGCGGCCTGGCCTTAGGCTGGAGCAAATGATCTCAGTTATACGTTCTGATTGTTCAAGATCTATTGGTAAATCATCTAAAGTACCTTCGGAACTGATATTGTATGTTTGATGAGCAGCGGAGTTCTGTGCCGCAATGCGGCCATTGTCCTTGACCAGGTAGGCGGGACTATCAAATTGTTCGAGCAAATCACCTATACGCCGCCCGAGAGTTGTCTTGGGTGCGGCTTCGTTCATGGAAGCGATTGAAGAAAGCGCGGCTTCTTCAACTTTATCAAAAGTGTTTTTCCCACTTTCCTTGCTGAGACTGAAAATCGAATTCCAATCTTCAATAAGTGCGTCAAAGCATTTGGGATTGTCGTCTGCGTCCCGTATTAGCTTAACAATATCAGTCTCGGTAACGAATTGGGATTTGTTGGTCATTCATTATATTACAATGAGGTTGATCATCATGCATACAACATTTGTCGTATCAAATGCCACTTACTGAAACCGACTGTTCTCAAGATCCGTTTTGAAGTGTCTTGTTTCGTTGGAGGACAGAATTCCGTTCTTCAAATGTGCTATTTTGCGCACACCACGACACTGAAACCGCCAAAAGAGTAGAAAAATACAACAAACGTATGATGAGAAGCTTTCCCGCCAGATCTATATTTCGCTCACGATCCGTAGAGAAAGAAAAAATGCATAAATATCTAAAAAACAAGAGACTTCCATTGTTGTTTGTGTTGCTTGCTGTGACCGCTGCAGGTCTGCAATCAGCTCAGGCACGTCCCTCCACGAGCAGCTACACTTGCGAAAAGTTACGAGATTATATTGTAGACCGCGGAGCCGTTGTTATGAATACAAAAGGGCGGCACGTTTACGATCGATTTGTGGTTCACAGCGGGTTTTGCGATAACAGCCAAATCGCAAGAAGAATTTCCGTCCCCGCCAGTGATGGCATCTGCCGTATTCGACATTGTGTAGGCAGACATAAATCCCGCTCGTCCGGAGGAGGAATGTATGGCGGTGGGTTCAGGTAACCTCCCTCAAACCGCACAGGCCTTCAGGTCTCCTCATTCATGCAGGGGTTAAAGCTTATACGATTGGAAAACTTATGAAAAATCTATTTTTGGGCGCAGCCGCACTGGCAGCAACACTATTCACTGGCGTATTACCATCACATGCTGAAACAACCGAATGCACAGAGATAACATCTCTTCCTACAACCATCACAGCACAAGGTATATATTGCCTTAAAGGAAATTTGGTCACCAATATTGCAACTGGGAATGCCATAACAATTGATGTTAACAATGTTACTATTGACCTCAACGGCTGGAAGTTGGGAGGTGCGGCAGGTGGACCGGGTACATTTGCCAACGGAATCTCTGCCTCGGGCGTGAAGAATATTATTGTTCGTAACGGCACTGTCAGAGGATTCTACAGAGGCGTTATTCTGGGTGGTTCCTCTGGCTCATCTGGTCATATCATTGAAGATATTTTAGCTGATAGCAATCGATTGGCAGGTATACAGGTAGAAGGTAATAACGTGACTATCCGAAATAATAAGATTACTGACACTGGCGATTCAGCTGCGGATGGTGTTGCATTCGGAATATCAGTGCTTCCTTCCATAGGTGTTGATATTGTTGATAATCTTATCTCTGAAGTATCAGAAACTGGTTCTGTCTCTGGAATTCGAGTTCAGAGCTCTGCTGAGATAAACATTAGTAACAATCGTGTCTTTAATCTAAGAACTGCAGCATTAAAATATGGTATCGTAGCATCTTTCGATTCAAATAGAGTTACTTTTCGCAATAATGTTATCAGCACGGGTAGTGGTGGAACTGTCGGAATAGGTGAAACATCTATCAATAGCGATAATCTGATTTGTGTTGGTAACACGGTAATAGGTTTCACAAGCAATTTTAGCGGTTGCGATTTCGGATCGGGTAACGCATCATTGTAAACCTAAATTATGTAATTTCTTTAAAATATGAGCGGAAACTTTGTACGCGCACCTGCCTTTCACCACCTAACAAAACACAAAAACCCGCCGGAAATTCCAGCGGGTTTGAGGAATTCTAAGACCGAAAGACTATTAAGCCCCCGTCGGCACGAATGCGTGACTGTCACCGTCTTTCTTGATCTTGCCGGAATTCGGGAAGCCGAAGTGATAGCCTGCGACTGTCATGTCTTCCGCGACAGCGCGTTCGACCATCGCTTTTCTGGCGGTTGTGGCTTTGTCTTTATCAGCGTCAAAGATTAACTGCCAGTCGAGGTTCGCCAGGAAGAGCGCTGGCAGGTTGATCATATCGCCAATTAACATGGCCTGATCATTGCCAGACGAAAGATGAAATGCCGTGTGGCCCGGTGTATGGCCGGATGTATCCACAGAACGAATACCCGGCGCAACCTCTTGATCGCTTTTATACTGGCTGACATTCTTCCAGCTTGGGAAGGTTGCCTGAATACGCTGTGCCAGACCGCGACGCCCTTCAGGCAGTTTTTCAATCAGGCCCGGATCCGTCCAGAAAGCATATTCTGCCTCACCCACCATAATTTCCGCATTCGGGAAGACTTGCGCATTCGTACCCTTTTCCATCAGACCGAAAATGTGATCGGGATGGAAGTGCGACACAAGAACCGTATCGATATCTGACGCCGAAACACCAGCATTCTTCATACCAGCCGCGCCCAAGCCTGCAGTTGGCGCCAGTTGCGCACCTGTTCCCGCGTCAATCAGAATGGTTTTGCCACCGGTCTTTACAATGGTGAATGCAAACTCGATCGGCACTTTAGCATCATCCATCCCAGCCTTGCGAAGAGCATCCTTGGTTTCTTCAACCGTTGCGCCAGTGATGAAGTTCTCATCATGATCGCGTTTCCAGATCCCATCATAGATGGAAATCACTTCAATATCTGAACCTACTTTCCATGAATAATAGCCCTTATCGCGAACACTGCCGGCAAGTGGTGAATCAATCCATGCGAATGATCCGGTCAGACCCAGCGCAGAAACCCCTGCTGCACTCAACAGCATTTCGCGGCGATTGGGTTGAAATTGTGAATTGCTCATAAATACTCTCCCTAAAATGATTTTGCATAGTCTGGACTCAATGCTTGACCGCATCATGACAGTCGGCCCAAATAGGTTCAAAACAACTTGCTGTAACGCATCCGTGAAACAGGCCTTCTTATGAAACCAGACCACCCGCAATCCCCCGCCCCTCAAGACGCAGATGCCCGCAAAGCAGTTGAGCCGGTGATCTGTTACCCGATCGATACGCTGCCGCCTCATGATGAGGCGTTTTATGGTGAGGCACGCAAGCATTTGA
>CALLHT010000263.1 GCA_938009335.1 uncultured Rhizobiaceae group bacterium | reverse complement strand
GTAAGCCAATTCATATTCGAAGGATCACTGACGACAAGAAGCTCAATCCCAGAGGCTTCCATTGCTTTACGTGTTTTCGCGAGACGCTCTGAAAACTCTGAGTTACTGAAATTTGGTTGCGGCATGTTTTCTTGCCCCTTTCAGACCTAACTTGGAACGACAGTAAACCTGCGAAATACACCTTGTGCAATGCTAAACATTGGCACCCAAATTGCATTTGGCTTAAAGGGCAACTCTATTTCGTGCCCGATTATCAATGCAGGGAAACCATGGGAATCCACGAAGCAAACACAATCAAGTTTAGCCAGCACGCCAACCTGATGCATCTTGAGCATCAAACAGGGTGGCAGGGTATAATGAAGAGATTCATTGATAAATCTATTGCGTTGTCAGGATTGGTGCTTCTGTCACCTGTTCTTGCTGGCGTTGCGCTCGCGATCAAACTTGAGAGCAAGGGTCCAGTCATTTTCAAGCAACCACGCCACGGCAAGCGCAATGAGGTCTTCGAGATATGGAAATTCCGCACCATGTGCGTTATGGAGACCGGAAACGACTTTGTGCAGGCTCGTCAAAATGACAGTAGAATTACCCGCTTTGGTCACTTTCTTAGGCGCACCAGCATCGATGAACTGCCACAGCTTATAAACGTGCTGCGAGGCGATATGTCTTTAGTGGGACCTCGTCCTCATCCGGTTGCCCTGAACCAGGAATTCGCACCTTCAATATCTGCTTATTGGAGCCGACATGCAGTCACACCTGGATTGACGGGTTTGGCGCAAATTCGTGGGTTTCGTGGCCCGACAGACACACTACAAAAGATGCAAAATCGGGTGAACAGCGATATAGAGTATGTTGTCAACTGGTCGCTGAAAGAGGACCTCCGCATTTTAGCAGCCACACCCTGGTTGATTCTCACAGGTAAAAACGCCCATTAGGTCGTTTCCACCACAAAAGCGCCTCCCCTTTAAAGACTAAATGGCTTTTTAGAACGCGTAGCTTGTTTTCATAAAGTATGAATCAAAAAAATAGAAAAGGGTTCTCACAATACATGAGAACCCCTTTCATCTGCTGGGTGATACTTTTTTGAGCGCAGTCTTATTCTGCGGCTTCAAGTACACCAGTCTGAGCTACAATTAGCTTGTCGAAGTAATCGATCGTTTTCCCCAGACCCGTCTTCAAATCGACTTTCGGTTGCCAAGCAAGTAGCTCCTTTGCTTTCGTGATGTCCGGGCAACGTTGTAGAGGGTCGTCGCTCGGCAAATTCATGTAATCCACTTTAGATCTGGAACCTGTAAGTTCCAGTATGATGTCAGCCAACTCACGCACTGTGATCTCATGGGGATTGCCGATATTCACAGGTGTTGTCCCAGCATCCGGGTTATCCATCAACCGTACCATTCCCTCGAGGAGGTCATCTACATAGCAGAAGCTCCGCGTTTGGGTGCCGTCTCCGTAAACGGTTATTGGCTCGTTCTTCAGTGCCTGCAGAATAAAGTTAGATACAACGCGTCCATCATCTGGGTGCATGTTGGGGCCATAGGTATTGAAAATACGAATGACACGAGTATCCACCGCGTATTGACGCCGATAGTCAAAGAACAGAGTCTCGGCGCAACGCTTGCCTTCATCATAGCAGGACCGGATACCAATCGGGTTCACATTGCCCCAATATGCTTCATTCTGGGGCGAAGTCTTCGGATCACCATAAACTTCGCTGGTTGAAGCTTGGAGAATCTTTGCACCGGTTCGTTTTGCCAAATCCAACATGTTGATCGCACCATGTACCGATGTACGGACAGTTTTCACAGGATCATGCTGATAATGCACAGGGCTTGCGGGGCAAGCCAGATTGTAGACTTCATCAACTTCTAGGAAAAGCGGCTCGGTCACATCGTGTCGGATAAACTCAAAGCGTGGATGATCCATCAATTCAAGTAAGTTGAACCGTGAGCCAGAAAACAAATTGTCTACGCCGATGACTTCAATGTTGTCATGTTTGGCGAGCAATTTCTTACAAAGATGAGATCCTAGAAATCCAGCGGCTCCAGTAATAAGAACCGTTTTCTCCGATGGAAATCGAAAATGCTTCATAATCAACCCGTATTTGCATCATTGCTTACCAAAAATCGTAAGCTTCCTGATGAGACAGGAGCAAAAACCGTGCCAAAGTGTATATGAAACGTTAACGTTTGAACGTAATACCGAGTTGCGCGCCTGTATGCTCAAGCCACTCCGCAAAATCACGGGCGAATCCTGAATAGACCAAAACATCATAGGTCGGTTTGTCATCAAGCTGATGGATGATGACACCCATCTGCGCCATTTGGGTTTGGGCACACCACCCTTTGCCGGTTGATGACGGATGCAAATCAAGTCTACATCCTTTTTGCATTAGTTGGACAACACGTGGACCGGACAAGCGGAACACAACCCGTGAATCTGATTGTTCAGAGATATATCCGTTTTTCTTTAGTTTAGCCTGAATACCAGCGGCAAACTTGCCATTCGTATCTGCCTTTCCAGAAATCAGCATCCACTGCCCGGGAGCAACCGGTATTGCAGTGTACCCCGCCGAGATTGTTGATTTTCCTGGAGACAATTTAATCTTCAGGGCTCGTTCAACAGCAGCTGTTTTACCTTTCGCAGCAAACACCTGAATGATTGCACGGTTTTCAATGCTCTCCACCGATACACCTTTACCCGCAGGTGTTTTCAGTTTCTCGAAGAATTGCTCAAGCGGATGAGCTGCAAACATGTTAGCCATGGAGACGCTCCCCCTTTGGATCGAAGAAGTGAGGCGAAACAATCTCGACTTCCACATTTTCATCTTTGAGCGGATAATGAGCAATCATCTTGCTACCAATGCGATCTGTGCCTCCTTGGACATAACCAAGCGCAATCCAGCACCCGACTGCAGGGCTGTCCGCAACCGAAGTCACCCAACCTTTACTCGCGTCGCGATCAACTGCCGTACTCGTATCATTCAGGCTTTCAACCAGATGAGCGCCACCCCGTAAGCGTCCTTCTGTTTGAGCCATTTTGATACCCACTAATTGTGGACGATCAGAGTCTATCATGCCTTCACGGTTTGCCATGCGTTTACCGATGAACTCTTTCTTCGAAGACATCATCTTGCCAAGACCCATATCAGCAGCGGTTGAACGGCCATCAAGCTCATTGCCGGCCACATGGCCTTTCTCGATCCGCATTACTCCCAGCGCTTCTGTACCATAAGGGATCAAACCATGTGCCTGACCTGCCTCATAGATGGTGTTCCACATGCCCTCGCCATGGCGCCAGGCAACGTTTACCTCAAAAGCAAGCTCGCCGGAGAACGAAATTCGGAAAATACGCGCAGTTGCACCTTTCCACTTGAACTCTCTCACACCCATGAAAGGCAGGTTTTCGTTCGACATATCAAAGTCAGAACCGAATGCATCTTGCAAAACTTTGCGTGCGTTTGGTCCCGCAACGGCAACGCCGCACCACTGTTCAGTCGCAGAACAGAAATGCACATCAAGATCAGGCCAAACCACCTGACTATAGTGTTCCATATGAGCCAGAACACCCGCAGCATTTGCCGTTGTGGTCGTCATCAAGAAATGATCATCTGCCAATCGTGATGTTGTGCCATCATCATATACATAACCATCTTCGCGCAGCAT